>JAITDV010000030.1 GCA_031282385.1 Planctomycetaceae bacterium
GAATTGCTCGGAGATGGACGTTTTCGCGAATTGTTGGACACGCTGGAATCGCATTACTCCTTAGTGTTGGTTGTCCTTCCGCCGGTAGCGAATGCCGCCGAATCACTGATTATGGCGTCCAGCACCGAATCCGTATTACTTTGCGTCCGTCAAGGCGAAACCGTTTTGGCGGCAATGGAAGATGTTTACCGGAAACTGGTTAGCACCGGAAGTTCTGTTGACGGAATTGTTGTCAAAGATATTCCTTATTATCAAATGGCAGGAAAAGACGGCGGGTTCGCCGATAAACTGGAACAAATTCGACTCGCCCATTTACTTCAATACACCGACTAATTAAACTTGTGGTGTGTGGTTCGGGATTTGTGGTTTGAGACGCAAGCGATCAACAACGCTATATTTTGACTCTCAATTCCAAAATAATCAGAGAAAATCAAACAACAATGCACATAGCCAATCCGATTTATGATGTTGTCTTCAAATTCATGATGGAAGATGAAAAGGTTGCGAAATCATTTCTTTCGGCAATCATCGAGGAAGAAGTGTTGGAACTTAATTTTTCGGCGCAAGAGCGTACTCTTCGCCGTTCCCCCGATAATCGTACCGCAACTGCGGAAGAGATTGAAAAATTGTTCCTCACCGTATGCCGGTTTGATTTTTCCGCTAAAATATTGGTTCCGGACGGTAGTTTCAAGACGGTGATGATTGAGTTACAAAAAGCAAAGTTTTACACGGACATCATGCGATTTCGTCGTTATCTTGGCGTGCATTATCAAAATCCGAGCAATACTTATATTGATGCGGAAAACGAAAAGGCTTGCCCTATTTACGGTATTTTTTTATTGGGTTATGACATTGGTATTCACGACTGTCCGATTATTCAGGTCGATCACAATATTAAAGACGGCACGACGAAAAAAAAATTGGAAATTACCAACGAGTTTATTCAAGGCTTGCATCATCAATCATGGATTATCCAGATTGACCAACTCAAACGCCACCGCCGTAATGACGCCGAAAAACTACTGAGCATTTTTGATCAGGAAAACTGTACCTCGAATCAACATATTCTGAACGTAAACGAAAACGAATTTCCTGAAATGTACCGTCCCGTCATTCGCCGTCTTCGCATGGCTTCTGAAAATGATGATATTCACGCAGAGATGCAGATGGAAGACGATTTTATGCAAGAACTTCAAGTCAAGGAACGGCTTATCGCTAGACAAAGCAAAATAATTGAAGAAGACAAAAAAGTAATTGAAGAAAAAGATAAAACAATTGAAGAAAAAAATAAAGCACTTGAAGAGGACAAAAAAGTGCTTGAGGAAAAAGATAAATTAATTCAAGAATTGAAGAAGCAATTGGCAAAAAGTCAACGATAAAATTACCGTTTATGCCGGATTTTGTTGTTTCAAAAATAGAATACCGTAGCCTATTAACGACATGAGCAAACCAATTGCAAACCGCAAATAGAAAACCTCTAAAAATTCATTTTTAATCGCAGAGTTTTTTATTGAAAGATTTTTGTCCTTAATGTCCCATTTGTCCCTAATGTCCCTACACGAAAAACTTTAGAGACATTAGGGACGATAGGGACTAATGGGACAATAAAAATTTACGTTTAAGTAAATGGTATTTTTAGAGGTTCTCAAATAATTTATAGAACCCCTTGTACAATTCATTCTTTATTTTTATCATATAACTTTTGTATTCCAACTCAACCTTTTTATTAGTTCCTAACTAATTCAGTGGAATTTTCGATTTAACTGCAAAATTGCAAAGAGAATGCACCGGAACACAAGGATTTTAATTTTTTTAATTGACGCAACATTTTTTTTGTGATCCTTGCGCTGTACCATTGCTTGTATTGCGGCTAAAATATCAAAGTGCAGAAACTGCTGAATAGTAACCTAAAATCTAAATTCCTATAACTATGACCACAACCGAATCTTTTCAATCGAAACCGGAATCTTCCGCACCACAACTCAAATCGGCTGAGCCTCGATTAGCAGAATATATTGTGTCCTGGAAATGGCTTTTCGGAGGTTTGATCGTATTCCTGCTTTTTTGCGGTACGGCAAGCGGTCTTTATTTCTTTCGCGTGTCCAATATGTCCGGTCAGATTTTGACTACTGCCCAAAAAATGGTTCTGGAAGCGGAAGAACTGAAAAAAGAAGGTAAGATGGTGGAATCAATCAAAACAAGACTGGACGCCGCCAATCTCCTCGATAATTTCAATCGCTCACAACCAGCAGGTTCTCTTAAAGTTTTGGTTGAGTTGAATGGTATTTTGGAAAGCCTTTACAAAGACGAAGGTAAAGCCAATACCTCTCTTGCCGGACTGATTCGCAGTAAACAACTTATCGATAATTGTACGCAATTGATTCAAATTATTGCCTCCGATAGAGAATCGCTTACGTATCGTGTCCGATTGATGGAGCTTGAATGGGATCGTCGGGATTTTGCCCAAGTGATTGATCGGGCAAAGGAAGTACAACGTGTTGAGCGGGAATTTAATGACCGGAATAATTATGACGCGATGCGTTATTTGACGTTGTCGATTATGAATCGTCTTCCGTTTGTCGGCTATAATCCGTTACAAATAAATTTAACTCCGCCCTTGCCGCAACATTTGGATGAACTTCTGGATCTTGTGTACACGATGAAACCGAATGATATTGAGATTGCTGCTCGTTATGCGGAATTTATTATCGACGTTAAGCGCGACGTCTTTAAGAATGTCGCCAGCCAAAAACTTTACAACACCAAAGATGAAGACCGGAAAACAAAAGCGTCAGCGATTATTGATACAATGGTTAGCCGTAATCCTAAAGAGGTGAACGCTTATTTAACTCGTTTCCGGTTTAAAACACGTTTTATTCCTTCGGCGCCGTTGCCGGACAAGTTAGACCCTGACCTTCAAGAGATATTGAAAATTAATCCCAATGATGTTGAAGGGTTGATTCTTGCCAGTTTGTATGTGTTTCAACAATCAGCCATTGCCAGCCGTGAAGGGAATACAGAACTTGCCACTGAACGGAAAAAGTTGGGAGAAGATCTGTTACGCCGCAATATTTTAGCCAATCCGCACTACGGACTTGGTTATCAATATCTTGGCGAATATCTTAGCGGTGAAGGGAAAGTCAACGAAGCAATTCAAATTTGGAGTGATGGTATTGCCAAGTCCAATCATCCGGCGGTTGAAGAATTGGTTGGACGGCTTGTTCTTGCCCTTTTGGATCAAAAACGTTTTGAAGAAGCCGAAGCAAGAATTGCGTCCTTGAATCAAATTTCGATAGACGCAAGAATAAGACGTCCAGATTCTGTACCGCAAATTCGTAATATGTCAACCCTTTTGCATAGTAAACTTTATGCGAATCAGGGAACGGAAATATTAGTTAAAGCGGAAGAAGCTCAAATAGCGGGAAATTTCAAAGAAGCACAGCGTTTGTATGCTTTGACTCAGAAAAAAAACAACGACGCTATTGAAGGTTTAGACCGTTTACTTGGCAATTTCGGTTCGCAAGCGCATGATTACATTATTGATCGTCAAAGTATTTATGCGAGACTTCTTCCTGAGTCGTTATTGCTTGCCGGTCGTCTTTTTGCGGATTTGGGGCAATGGGATAAAGCGGTTCAGTATTTTACTGCGGTGAATCATCCGGCTTTTGCAACTAATTTACAAGACGCGGCAGCCCTTGCCGCCGCAAACGATTATCAACAACGAAGCCAAGCGGAAGAAGCGGTTCGGGTTCTGAAAGAAGCCGTAGAACGTTCACCAAACAATGTATTGCTCAATTATTATTACACACAAAGTTTATTCCGATATCAGATAAGCCGCAGCAGTCCCGACCTGCAAGAACTGGAACTCGTCGAAGAACGGCTTCGCGCGCTCAATGAACATCGTGAACAATTGCCGCAACCTTGGATTATTGATTTGCGATTGGTTCATCTCGAAATGGTCAAAGCCAGTTTGTCGAATAATTCGGAACAAATTCTTCAGGCGCAAATTACGGCAATGCGGAAATTTCGGGAGTTGGAGAAAAAGGAACTTCCTGTTCAGGCTGCTGGTAAATCGGAGTTACCCAATCCGAATCAACCGGAGAAAAAAGTTTATTCCGATGATCTTGCTTTTTTGATGGAGATTTCCGGAATTTACAGTTCTTTGGCGCAGTTGTCGGATTTTGACCGGATTATACAAAGAATGCGAGAATTACCCAACGGTGAAGCCGCTTATTTTTCGGAACGGGTTAACGATTCGCTCCGCCGTAATGATCGTGAAGGCGCAGCCCTGATTATTGAGGAAGCCTTAGCAAGCAATTCGTTAACCGCTTCGCAAAAACAACGGTTTGTTATTTTGTTACAAAACTTAAAAGACAAAGAACCAAACTCTTTAGACAAAGTTTATGCCCGTTTGAAATCAACCTTTGACCAAAATCCCGACTCGTTGAAACCGCAGGCTTTTTTCCTTTTGGCTAATATGGCGATTGATCGTGAAGACTTTGCCTATGCCAAAATCCTGCTGGAACGGTTAAAGAAATTGGACGCAACTTCAGGAGCGTGGTGGCGGTATGTTCAGGTAAGACTGTCGCTCGCGGAACCGGAACCGCCTTACGATTTGATTCGGCAACTTCAGGAAGAAGTCGCTAAAATCCGAAAAGATTGGGATATGGCTTATCTTTTAAGAGCAATTATTGAGGAAAAATATCTTTTACAAAATCAGGAAGACCCGAATGTTAAAGCGACGCTGATTAATGCCTATCAGTCGGCAATTCGTTGCGGAAATGTTCAACCGCTCATCTGGAATCGTCTTCTTTCTTTGTATGAAGAAACAGAAAGAACAGAAGAAGCCAAACGGCTTCGGCGTGACGCAATGGTTCGAGCCATTGCTTTAGACGCAACCGCTTCCCAATTTCCGCAACCTTATCAACGAATGTACAATCAGATTGAAAAATTAATTTTCGAGGAAGATTCCCAAAGTGCCGATAATATCGCACGACAATGTATTGCGTTAGCGGAAGCGCGTCGGGAAAAAAGCGAATTGATTTTTGCTTTGAACGTTACTTTGGGAAAACTCTTTTTTGACGCCGGTTTTTTTGACAGTGCCAGTCGGCATCTGACCGTTGTGGCAAAATATGGATCAACCAATGTTTATCCGCTTGCGGTTTGCCTTGCTAAAAATCAGATGGTGGACGAAGGTTTTAATTTAATTCTTGATGAAATTAACCGGACGCCTTCTTCTCAACCGCTTCTGTTGCCGGCGTTGTTAATGCTTCTTTCGCAGGTTCGACCTTCCGAAACAGTTTTAGAACGGATTGACAAACTCATGTTGCGAATCGAAAAAGGTGAACGTCAAATTCTTCGCGGAACGATTACGCCGGAGGCAAGAGATATTGATTTGGGAGAACGACGACTTCGAGCCTTAGTGGTTCGGTTCCCGGAAATGACAGAAACTCCAGACCCAAAAAACATCGAAGTCTTTCCGCCAATAAAAGAAGAGGAAGAAATTATTGAAGAAGAAACAAATGAAAACAAATAAAAACAACGTAACTATTCAGTCGTGATATTATTTTGTGAAATTGAATTTTCCCGTCCCGTTAGGGACGGCATGTTGGTAGAAAACGATGAGACCAAGGATACGCGTCCCGTAGGGTAGGGTGTTCAAACGGTCAGTTTATTTTATTTTTATTTGGGTTGTGATTTTCGTTGTAACCCTTTTCAAATCAAGGAGATAAGGATTTTTTATATACCAAAAATCAAATATTGCCGTTTTTTCAATTTTTGTCCTTTATTTTCGCTTAACTTATTCAAAATAAACAGGTTACGATGAAAATCATAATGTAAATAAAAAACAAACGCAAAGTTCTTTTGAACACCCTACCCTACGGGACGCGTATCCTTGGTCTCATCGTTTTCTACCAACATGCCGTCCCTAACGGGACGGGAAAATTCAATTTCACAAAATAATATCACGACGGAATAGTTACGTTGTTTTTATTTGTTTTCATTTGTTTCTTCTTCAATAATTTCTTCCTCTTCTTTTATT
>JAITDV010000033.1 GCA_031282385.1 Planctomycetaceae bacterium
GAATAAGAAGATGCCTCCGAAGGAGGCGAATAAGAAGACGCATCCGAGTGAGGCGAATAAGGAAACGCCTCCTTCGGAGGGGTCAGGGTGGTCTCCTACAGGTTAGCGAAAAGGTCTATTATGTTGTTCAGTGTGGATTTATTGGGCTTTGGTAACAGAATAGTTGACGATAAGAAACACACGACTGAACAGTTACTGTATTTTTACCGTAATTGTCGGAACAATTCGTAAAACCGTTATTTTTGTTAGTAGAAAAATTGGAAAGCGGTCAATTTGTTTTATTTTTTTTGTTGCGAATTTCGACAAATATTCGTAACTGTCGTCTTCGCCAGTTACGTACTCAAAAAGAAAACCGAAATTTAAATTGCCAAAAGTGTTCAATAAGAAATTAACTGTTCATACTATAAATTGCGTGCCTCAAGAGCGTAAAAGCTTGCTCTGTTTTCCAATAAGTAGGCAGGCAACGGCAAACGAAACCGAAAGTATAAACAGTTTAAAATTAATGTCATTTCAATATCTTGGAGATTAATAATGAAATCAATCGTTTTAAGTTTTGTTTTCGTTTGGGTAATTTCGTTTTATGTTGCGGTTGTCAACGCACAATCCAATACATCAGAAAACGGAGATTCTATAGAGACTGTTGCGCCGCCCACCAACGCCGAAAATAATCCAACCTCATCCATAAACAACAATATTGAATCCCAAAAAGTTAATAATGAATCTGATTCAAATCCATTACTAACTTTGCCGCCATTGCAATCAACAAATGGCGCAACGCTGCTTTCTCCCGTAGAATTGAACAACAGTAACGGAAACTCTAACCCCCTAACCAACACCGCTAACGAAAACAAAATATCCGCTTCTCCTGACGGCAAAAAAGATGATATTACTAACAACTCTGACGACGTCGGAACGTCCAAAGTTTGGAAGGACTGGAGTAAAGATTTTTCGCCGCGTGATAACAACGCACCAGTACCGCGAGGTAACTTGCCGCCCCCGCCGCCTTACAATGGTTACGTCAATAACTACGCCAATACCTACAACCAACAAACTAACATCGAACACCCCGAAAATAAACCAATACCATATTTAATGTGGCATCGTGATCCTTGGACGCATCGGTTGAATTTGGTGCCTTACGCGCCTGGTTATGCGGCTGCACCGCAAGATTTTTTGACGCCTCCATCTGATTTCAGTCTTTGGCTTACAAATTTTCCAAGTCACGGCTATCATTGGCAACAACCTAAGTATCTTGGTTACTATGATCCCATGCCTGAAATTGTCAGCGCAACACCAAGCCGCGCTCAAATGATTCTTGGTTACCCGAACACTCCGCAAACTCAATATCGTAACCCCTACACAGGTCAACCTTTGACATACAATCCGGCAATAAATCCGCCATCAATTTTACCCGTGCGTGAATCATTGTTAGAGCGTTGGAGACGTCGATCACTTGAAAGACGCGCCGCGCCGCTCGGTCAATTCCCAGGTCAACCTCCTCTACAAACACAACAAATACAGTCCCCATTGTTCGGACAACCTTATGCCTACGGACAAGATTATCAACAAGAAAATACATACCAAAATCCAAACGAACAACTACAACCAAATCAACAATATCAACAATATCAACAATTGCCTGAACAACCACGATATGTCCGCCGTCCTTTGGGAAGATTTCGTCAAGGATTGAGAGAGAGAATTCAACGCCTCGGAATTTTTGAAGCTCTCACACAAGGACGTTCGGCAGGAAATGGTAATTCTAATCAAAATCCAAATCCCGCGTATGATGAAGCTCCGGCATACGACGGAACAAATTAAACAAAGATATTTTTTTTAATTATTAAGTAATTGTTTTTTGTGTTGCGAAAAGGTCTAATTTCACAAAACAACATGGCAAACGGAAACGGTAAAATACAGTAACCGTTTTGCTCATGTTTTCTAATTACTTTGTTATTGTGCAGCAGCTATTCTGTGATCTTTTTTGTGATTTTGAGCGCACTGTTTTGTGTGTTTGATTACTTGCAATCTGAAGTTTGAATTATGAACCGTCTTTACAAGAGTTTTTTGTTACGTTATGATTCCAGACGTTGCGGTTAAATTGAGTTCGGATTATCAACAAATAATCTTTATTTCAAGTTCATGTTCAGTCAATATACTGTTCGTACTATAAATTGCGAGACTCAAGAGCGTAAAAGCCTGCTTTCCGATAGGTAAGCAGGCGACGGTGAAGGAAATTAAAGTGTGAACTGTTTAATATCCGTCCAATATATAATATATTCATCTATGTTCATCATATATTCATCACAATTCATCACACTTGAAATTTTATTTGTAAGATAACGTTCAAATTTGCCATGTTCCCAAAATCCCTTTTGTTATTTATGTCCATTAGACCTTTTCGCTAACCTGTAGAAAACCACCCCTAACCCCTCCGAGACCATCCCTAACCCCTCCGAAGGAGGGGAATAATTCGCCTCCCTCGGAGGCGTATTCTTATTCCCCACCTTCGGAGGGGCTAGGGGTGGTCTCGGAGGAGTTAAAGGCGGTTTTTCGTTGTAGGTTTTTTGTTGCGTTGATGTATTTTTAGGTTAGAGAAAAGGTATATTACAAGAAAGCAAACCGGCTTTAAAATTGTATGAGTTGCAAAAAATGAAACATATTAAATTGTTCACACACAAAATCATGTCTATATTCACAGACTCAATTACCGGAAGATTCTTTTTGGCAAAATTGTATCAACCCGTAAAACATACGCGGTATATGATAAATTTTACCTGTATTTTATTCGTTTATTTTTGTATTGGCATTGTTCCGATGCCTTACGCGCAAAATACAACGCCCGCAAATTTACCAAACAATCCGCATTCCGCCAATACGGAATTGTTGCGAAATACGATCAATAAAGTCTCAACATGGCTTGTCCGCATAGACACAATTGGCGGCTTCGAGAGAGTCGGTAACGAATTTGCAAATGAAGGTACCTCTACTGGTATTTTGCTTGATAAAGAAGGTTACGTACTCACAAGCGCATTCAACTTTCTACATGACCCCACATCAATTTTGCTCCGATTCAGTAAC
>JAITDV010000112.1 GCA_031282385.1 Planctomycetaceae bacterium
AGGCAATTATCTAGCCGGCTTCTACGGCGGCGGAATTATTAAACCTACAAAACCGTATAAATTAGTTGACCGAAAACCGCTTAAAACTAAATTTAATAAAGACAAATTATTTTCTGTTGCGCAAAATGATTTTCCCAAATTGCCCTCAAAAATCAAGCCTCCGACAATAGAAGAATTAAAATTGATGCAATCGAAACTTGATAAATTGCAGTCGCTGTTGCCGAAAGCTTATGCTGAATATTACGGTGAAGATTGGAAAACTCAAGGCGATTGGGTTGGGCATTATGGGCGTATTCATGCTATTATGTGCGGTGCGGCAGCACCATTTGATCATGTTTTTTTTAGAACGTATTTTGTTAAATCTGTTTATAGTTTTATTGGACCTAATAGCAAATCAGATGATACAATTCGCCGTTGGGTTCATTGGCTGCAAACCGATAATCCCAAAACTATGTATTCGCCAATAGATGGTTATCGTCGGCAATCGGAATGGGATGATCATGGCGAAGCATATCCTGTTTCTTTAGACGGACCGGATATATGGTATCATCTTTACGCTGACCTTGACGGCATGTTCAATATTAGTATGTACTTTTTTAATAAAGATGGGCATGACGGTAATAATCGCCTTCGGGATTATATTATTGAAGTTTATCATACACCTGAAAAATGGGGCGATCCCGATAATCCTCAATTGGTCAACCATCGATTCGCCAAACTTGGAGAACAATTGACCCGTAACACCAAACCGCTAATTCGAACTCGCGTGCGTGATTTTTGGGGCGGCGTACATAAAACTTTCACGGTGCGCGGAGTTGGAAATTATATGGTGAAAATTGATCGAAATTATAGTTTTAATACAATTGTTTCGTCTGTAACAATTGATCGAATTGCCGGTAAACCGCGTTGGTCGGAAAGAGTTGGATTGCCGACGCCGATGGAAGTTGAATATGAGCCGTTGTCAATCCCGGATGAATTTATCTCGCCGTTGTCTGAGGAAGCCGGTAATCTTTGGAACAGATTTGAACCTGCAACTTACAAGAGCAGAGGTCAAATACTGTATAAGCCGATGCTATTGCCGGTTCTCCGCGCCGCAATTGCAGCCGCCCCAAAAGATATGCCAATCGAACATTACGACGTAACTTTAGCGGAATCTTTGAAGTGGAGATTAAGACAATGGAACCCGAAAATGAGAAAAGAATTTAATGAAGCAATGATTGAAGGGAGAAAACGTTTTGCCAAAAAATACCCAGATGAAGTACGCCGCCAAGAACGGCAGATGAAAAAACGTAAAGACGGAACATGGAAATATCCACTCGAAGGTCTAACGTCAGAATGACTATTATCGTGTACCGCTCGTACTACAAATTACGCGACTCAAAAGCGTAAAAGCTTGATCTCCGATAGGTAAGCAAGCGAAGGAACGAAATTTAAATTGTGAACAGTTTAAAAATGTGTAGATTCAAATTCAAAACAAAAAAATTAAAAGAGGTAATTTAATGATTTATTGTAACAAAAATTACTTTCAATTGTTATTTAGTGCAACAGTCCTTTTGTTAATGATACAAATAGAAACTGTATTTTGTGAAACTAAAACAATTGATTTGAGTAACGAAGATGTAATAACAATGTATATGTCTCCATTTGATGTTGATAATCCTATTGAGGAACCAGATGAAGGTCTTATGATAGGCGATAAATTTAGCATGTTTGTAACAGCGGCAGTCAACGATCCTAAAATCATGGCGGAAATAAAAGATAATACACTGGAATGGCGATTGAAATCTATAACGTTTTATTACTACGTGCCAAATGAAGACATGACAGATAGAGTACTGGTCAAGGAAGCAACCTATACAGACAGTAATACACTCAAAAACTCCGAAAATCATCCTATTGTCGTCAAAAGACCAATTGGGCAATGGGGTAAATGTGCTAGATGGGAAATTGTTAAATCACCAGACCCAAACGATGAAAGTTCCACTTTCTATTGTGCTGGTAGTTGGGAAATGCAGTTTGAAGTTGAATTTCGCGGTCAACATAAAGATATAAATGATTGTATGATACAGGCACGTTATGATAAGGATAGAAGACCCATTGATTTGAATTATTATCTGGGCATGATTGTTGTGATTATGCCGTGGAAGGAACTGATGATGTTATGAATGTCCAGCTCGGAGTCGTAACCTCAAATAAAAAAAATTGGAAACGGATAGTGGATTTGAGAAATTTCAATGCTTATTTTAAGATAGATTGGGCAGCAGATAACAATATTGGTTTAGTAGAGGCAGACTTTTCGCGTTCTAACCCGGCAGATGAACTTTCAATATTTTTCTTCGATGCAGATAGAAAATATGAAGTCGGCCGCTACTCAAATCAACAAAATCAATATCGCATCTCAGTAGATCGTAATATGGGTGGACAAATAGCTATGGTTACATCTAACTTCTATCTTAAAGCTGCGACAGGTCCTAATACAGAAACGAAACTTATTGAAAGTGCAGAAATTTCGATACTCCCATTTCCTTCGCAATTTATCAATATGATTAATAAAATCAAATACCGCATTATTACTGATAGGATACGTGAAAACTTGGACGACAATGCACACGGTACCGAAGGTCGTTATCTAGTTCCAAATTCCACGATAAACGTTATAAGAGCAACAACGCTCTTTGGTGATAAATGTGATAAGGACTTAACAGGTATAACATACGGTAAGTCTGACGCTCCCACAGACAACGGGATAAATTGGAATGATATACATCAGGGGCAGACAGGCGACTGTTATTTTCTTGTGTGCCTGATGGCACTGGCTAAAGATAACAAGAATTTTATCAAAAACCATCTACAAGAAGTTACAGAGGGGAATCCTCCGGTAAAAAAGTACAAGGTGTATGTGTATGACAAAGGTAACCAAATGTATGTCTGTGCGGACAGGGTTGAAAAATTATTTACTCATGGTATTTCACAAGTAAAACTTTCCGGTGATTACATGATTGATAACAACGGTAAGATGCTAATAGAAGTCTGGCCTCAAGTCTATGAAAAAGCATGGTCATATATTCGTAATGATGCCAAAACATTTGGTGATATAGACGGTGGAAATGTTGTCGAGGTTTGGAAAAAGATAACAAATAAAGAAACTAGGTGGAAAAATTTGGCGGGTGCAGGGAATGATGTAATTTGGGAAGAAATATTATCACACCTATCACCCACTAGTTATATTATTATCAGTACAAAAGAGAAACTTGGTGATCTTAATAAATCGTTGTACGAAGATGGTATTGAACCAGTTGATACTCATGTTTATCTGGTAGATTATGTTGATATGATTAATCGTAAAGTTAAACTCCTCAACCCTCATGGTTTCGATCATGTTTTGCAGCCTTATGATGAATTGTCAAAAGTCGTGCGAGCTATTTTTATCCTTGAAAAACCTTAAAGAAAATTTATCCTTAACAAACCTTAAAGAAAATGAAAACTATAAGAAAAGTGTTGTATTTTGTATTTTTTGTGTTGGTGATTTTTTATGTTGATAGCGGGGCATGGTACCTTTACTCACAGGACAAAATTACAGAGGAAACGAATTTACCATATATTCGTGAGAAGATACAAATACCTCGATATCAACTTTACGACAGCCTGAGACGTTTCACCTCTACTACGCATACAAGATATGGTGATGTATTTTTTTGTGAAATGGCGATGTTAGATCGTAAAAAGTATATCTCTACCGAGGAGAAAGATAGGAGAGAAACTGGTTATTATCTTCTAAGGGAGAGGATGGGAATGGATTTAGGTGCAACCGATGTTGAGGGGGAGTATATTGCGTTTTATTCTGACTTGCATGATAAGGATATTTTTCCGCTTCCCGGTGCGTTGTTTTACCGCGACAAATCGGGACGTGCTATCGGTTATGATGCGTTTCTTGTCCCCAAAAAATATTATCCTGAAGGTGTTACCGTTAGATATGACACGTTTATAATACCCTATATTCCTGAAAAAAAAGATTGCCGCAAAAGTTATTTGTGGGGTTATTTTTCTGCTGATAGAATAGAGAAGGATAAAGAAGGCAAATTACGTGTAAAAATTACTTACGAACCCCAAAGAATCGGTGAGGTAGATGGCGATGATACGAAAACGAATTGGTATTCTAAAGGCGATATTTTACAGTTTTTTCCAAGAAAAGATTTTGAACAAGATGACTACGGCAACCGTAGATACAGTTGGCCGAATAAGGCAAAAAAGGTGAATGCTGAATCGTTTGGATTACGTTTGGTCAACATAGTACCTCGTGATCCTTATCCGATGCGGGGTGTAGGCGACAAGAAGAAAGGTCGGCTTATCGGTTGGATTGAAATTGATTCCCAAGTAATACCTCTCGATAAAAATGGTAAACCAATAAAACAAAAAAATAAGTAACCACATCAATAAGTGGAAAATACAAACGGTATATACTGTTCGTACTATAAACCGAAGTTTCGGAGGCTTTTTTGTTAAATACTTATAACTATTGAAGCTATATAAATTCTTATTTCATTAAAATGGCTACAGACTGATTATTTTTGAGTGTTTGCTATTGTTATATTTTTCAGTTGTTTTAGTAACATCTCCTGAACGGATTATATTTTTTGCAACGTTTATTT
>JAITDV010000181.1 GCA_031282385.1 Planctomycetaceae bacterium
AATTCGTCATTATCTGCAACATTGTCGTCCAGTTCGCCACTAAAATTTATGGAATTGGAGTAAACATTTATTTTATTGTCATCCATTACTACTGTTCCCTCAATTCCACTTAATTTCCAGTCCTGACCTGTTGCAGTAATTATCTTATTAGTACTATCAACAACATAGCCATTAGTACTAGAAGTAATAGCCTTGAAGACACCGGATAAATCAACATTGTTACCATTTTGGTCAACTGTAGATATAGTCAGCTTTTGATCTTCTCCTTTTGTTTTAGTGGTTAAAAATAAAGTCGACTCGTCAATCTCTAGATCAATACCTGAATTACTCGCTAATGCTGATTTGATTTCATCGGCTATCTCTACTGCACTGTAATCTTTACCAGTAGAACCACTATTAGTCAGTTCCACATTGACAGTTTTGCCATTATTGTCAGTCAAAGTTATTATATTGTAATTGTTTTGTGCAATTGATATTTTATCAACTATTTCTACTCCCGCTTTTTCCGCAACTTGATCCACTTTAAAAGAGAATTCTGTTGGTTTACCTTCTGTTACATTGGCAGATGTAACTTTAACATTTGTTAAGGCACCTGTAACAGTAGTATTATAGTCGTATGCTCCGTTTATGATTTGTTTTCCGTTGTAAATTGTTGTTCTGCTTATTGCGTCGATGGTGTTTGCTAGTTGGTTTATGCCGTTTGCGATGGCGCCTGCGTCTTTTGAGTTTAGTAGTCCAATAATGCCGGTATCTTGAGAATCTGTTGGGTCGCCGGTTAACAATGATGCGATGCCTCCCATTGCTTTTTCTGCAACCGAAATCATATTCTGTCCGGCAATTGAATTGTTTATTGCGGATTGCAGCCCTTTCATCTCCAGCCGCAATCCCTCACGTTTGATCAATCCTGTCGGATCGTCTTTACCCGAATTGATTCGGTAACCCGTTTCAAGACGTTGCAAAATTTCGTTTATTTTGTTTGTCGTGCGGTCAAAATATAAAAGACCGCTGGTTTCAGGTAAATTTGTGTTGAAATAAATAGCCATTTTTAACTCTCCATTTTCGTTTTTTGTTTTGTATAAGGGGTTAATTACCGTAACGATTGTAACATTCAAAACAGTTTTAATAACTGTTATGTTTTTAACGATAGTAACGGTATTTTAGATAAAATGGGAATAAATGACAATAGGGGCTGTGAGAATTTTTTTGAATTTTTTGTTTTTTCCGATTATACCGGCAAGAAAATATTTTTGCATTAGAATTTTGCAAAGTTATAAGAGGTAACTTCTAATAATTTATTTTATCCACGAATTCTCACTAATTTAACACGAAAAAATTATTGCAAATTCGTGTCAATTCGTGGACAAAAAGAGTTTTTAGAAGTTCTCATTAAATTTACCTCTACTTGACTCTATTTTGTAATCTGTGATAATTCTGCGGTTTAATTTGTTACGGCTTGCAAACGGGATTAGATAAATAACTTTTCCAAACACATAAAATTTAATCTTCACCCCAATTCAGAATTTTGCTTATTGAAATTCTGAATTGAAAATTTCCTTTAACACCGCCTTGCGGTAAAATTAAATTGACGATGAGTACAGTTGACCAATCGAAGATGTTACGTAAATTTGACCGTGTTGTTGAAATTCTTGAAGCCAACAAACGCGATCCTGCCCGCTTGATACCAATATTACAACAGGTTCAAGAGTTCTACCGCTACTTGCCCGAAGAAATTCTTACATTTATCGCAACAACGTTGTGTATTCCGCCTGCTCATGTTTTTGGAGTTGCGACTTTTTATGCTCATTTTACGCTCGTTCCCAAAGGCGAACATACTTGCAAACTTTGTGATGGAACGGCATGTCATGTGCGGGGTTCGGAACATATTTTGAGTGCGTTGCGTTCGGAGTTGAAGTTGACGGATTCGGGCAAGAATACGACAGATGATATGAAATTCACGGTTGAAACGGTTTCTTGTTTAGGTGCTTGCGGGCTTGCGCCGGTTTTGGTAATCGACGAAAAAGTACACAGCAACGTTACACCCGAAAAAGCAATAGAACTTGTCCGCGAAATCTGTTAAATTGTCTTAACTCCAAGTCAGCCGTCTATTCCGCATGTCAAATTCCACATTCCGAGTTCCGAATTAAAAATGCTCCATACCGACGAAATTCTATCCACAATCAGAATGCTGCACGATGAACATTTGGATGTTCGCGCAGTAACGCTTGCGCTCAATCTTAACGATTGTGCTTCGCCTAATATTGATCTGGTTTGCAAAAAAGTTTATCACAAGATTCATGCTTACGCTAAGAATCTTGTTACAAATTGCAATGATGTTGGGGCGAAGTATGGGATTCCGGTGACCAATAAACGTCTTGCAATTTCACCGGCAGCGACATTGCTTTCGGGTCATGGCGTTTCTGCGGCGGTGGATTTGGCTAAAACGCTTGATCGGGTTGCGGCGGATTGCGGAATAGATATAGTCGGCGGTTTTTCTGCGCTTGTTCACAAAGGAATTGACGGCGGCGATCAAGTTGTAATAGATTCATTGCCCAACGTTATGGCAACAACAAACCGCGTATGCGCTTCCATCAATGTTGCATCCCGCAAGGCAGGGATAAATATGACGGCAATACATCGCGTCGGCAAAATTTTGCCCAAGATCGCCGAAGCAACTAAATCACAACGTGGTTTTGGTTGTGCAAAGTTGGTAATTTTTGCCAATATTCCAGAAGATAATCCGTTTATGGCGGGTGCTTATGTTGGAATTGGCGAGCCTGAAGCGGCAGTAAATATTGGAGTTAGCGGTCCCGGTGTAGTAGATTGTGCGTTGAAGCGGCGTATAGCGGCGGCGCAAGATTCGGGCAAAAAGCTATCGCTTGGCGAGCTTGCGGAGGAGATCAAGTTGACGTCATTCCGAGTTACGCGTGTTGGGGAATTGATTGGTCGCGAGGTTGCGGGTCGTCTTGGAGTGGAGTTTGGAATAGTTGATCTTTCGCTTGCGCCAACGCCGACAATTGGAGACAGCATCGGCGAAATTTTAAAAACGCTTGGGATTGCTAAATTTGGTGCGCCGGGTTCAACAGCTGCAATTGCAATGTTAAATGACGCGGTCAAAAAAGGCGGATTGTTTGCGTCAAGTTCGGTTGGCGGATTGAGTGGCGCGTTTATTCCGGTGTCGGAAGATTTTACGCTTGCGTCTGCGGTGCGTGAAGGTTCGTTATCGTTGGAGAAGTTGGAAGCGATGACGGCGGTTTGCAGTGTGGGTTTGGACATGGTCTTGATTCCGGGCGACACAACTCCAGAAACAATTGCAGCAATAATCGCCGACGAAATGGCAATAGGCGTAATAAACAATAAAACCACCGCCGCAAGATTGATTCCTGTTCCAGACGCTAAAGCCGGAGATTGGGTTGATTTTGGCGGCTTATTCGGCGCGGCGCCGGTAATAGAAGTCCGCAATGTTGCCGCAAGCGATACTTTCGTACAATTCGGAGGCAGAATTCCCGCGCCGCTGCAATCTCTAGGAAATTAAAATTCACAATGTCACATTGTACCGCTCGTACTATAAATTGCGTGATCCAAAAGCGTAAAAGCCTGCTTTCCAAAAGATAAACAGACGGCTGCAAATGAAAATTCAAGGTAACTATTCCGTCGCGGGATACCTGCAATCCGCAATAATAAAAACAACACACAATATTAAATTAAAGTAAACAACCCTTATTTATCCAATTCCCATTAGAGCAAGCAGATTCCTCCGCAAAACGCCCTTATGCCCCTGTTTTTTCGATGGTGAAATTAAGACAATATCAAACAAAACATAAGGACATAAGGGCGTGTTGGGATAAATTTTTGGCTACTAAGGGGGTTGTCAAATAAGGGTTGGAATATTGGAATATTAGACCTTTTCGCTAACCTGTAGGAGACCACCCCTGCCCCTCCAAAGGAGGGGAATAATTCCCCTCCTTCGGAGGGGTTAGGGGTGGTCTCGGAGGAGTTAAAGGCGGTTTTTTGTTGTGTTGATGTATTTTTAGGTTAGAGAAAAGGTCTATTAGAGCTGTTCGGAAAATTATGTTGTTCCGTGTGAATTTATTGGGTTTGTATAGCAGAATTGTTGTCAATAAAAAGACATACGACTGAATAGTTTTTTTTGAGTTCTGGATAACATGAAATTCGGGAGATTAAATTTATGAAAATTCTTGTTGCAAATATTGGTTCAACGAGTTTTAAGTATTCGCTTTTTGACATGGCAACGGAGAAAGTTTTGGCGCGGGGTCGTGTGGAGCGTATCGGCGAGGTTTTGAGTCCTTGTACGATAGAGGTTGGCGGAGTCAAGTATTCGCGTGAAGTTTCGGCGCCGGATCATGCGGTTGCGGTTCGTCAATGTCTTGAGCAGTTAACGTCGGCGGAATCGGGAGTTTTGAAAAACGTCAACGAGGTTGCGGCAATTGGTTTCAAGGCGGTTCATGCGGCTGGAATTTCCGGCGTACAATTTGTTGACGGCAAGTTACTTGATGCGATGGAGGAGTTTAACAATCTGTTGCCGGCACACAATCCGCCTTACATAAGATCAATGCGTAATATTTCCGGTCAATTACCGGAGATTCCGCTTATTGCCGCTTTTGAAACAGATTTCCACAAAACGATACCACAACGCAACCGTTATTACGGCGTTCCTTTTGAGTGGGCGGAACAATATGATGTTATTCGTTATGGTTTTCATGGCGCGTCGCATAGATATATTGCAACACGAACAGCTCAATTATTGAATCGTCAGGATTTGCGTGTTATTTCGATGCATTTGGGCGGTTCGAGTTCTTTGTGCGCGATTAACGCCGGCAAAAGTGTTGCGGCAAGTATGGGAACAAGTCCGCAAACCGGATTATTTCATGGTAACAGGTGTGGTGATTTTGATCCGTTTGTTGTGCCGTATTTGATGCGGAAGTTGGCGAAAACGCAGGAGGAGGTTTTGAATATTCTTGCAACAAAGAGCGGATTATTGGGGTTAAGCGGAGTTGGCGCTGATTTACGTGATGTAATGGATGCGGCAAAAAAAGGCAATGAACGAGCGCAATTAGCAGTTGATGCGCTTGTTGGTTATATTCGGTTATATCTTGGCGGTTATCTTGTTGAGCTTGGCGGTGCGGATGTTTTGGTATTTACGGGCGGAATTGGCGAAAATAATATTGAAATAAGAGAAAAAATTACCGCCAATCTACAACCTCTGGGAATTATTCTTGACCAAGATAAAAACAAAATGTCAAGCGGAACAGAATCACCAATTCACGCCAAAGAAAGCAAAACACAAATTTGGATTGTACCAACAAATGAAGAAATTATAGTTGCCCGTCAATGCGTAGAAAAATTGAAAGAAAATAAAAAATAGTAATATTTCAGTGGAATTAGCGTTTTGAGTTAATTAGACCTTTTCGCTAACCTGTAGGAGACCACCCCTGACCCCTCCGAAGGAGGGGAATTATTCGCCTTCCTCGGAGGCGTATTCTTATTCCTCTCTGTCGGAGGCATCTTCTTATTCCCCTCCTTCGGAGGGGTTAGGGGTGGTCTCGGAGGAGTTAAAGGCGGTTTTTCGTTGTAGGTTTTTTGTTGTGTTGATGTATTTTTAGGTTAGAGAAAAGGTCTATTG
>JAITDV010000185.1 GCA_031282385.1 Planctomycetaceae bacterium
TTATGTGCGAAAAAAAGACCGAACTCGCGGACATGTGTTAGTAGTGATGTTATCGTATTTACTAATACAAAAATTACGCGGATATTGGAGCGAGTTAGATATGACGGTTGAGGAGGGAAGTGAGTTATTGGAGACCTTGGGGACGTTAAAAGTGAAACTGGATGGCAACATTACCGTAAACCACATCCCAAAACAAAATCAAAACTAAACCCAAGAGTACCCAAAAAAATTTACTACAAAAAATTGACCTAACTCTAAATATAAACACTCTTAAAGAGGAAACTCTTGACCAATTAAAAAGGAAAATCCGTTGTAGGTTTTTTGTTGCGTTGATGTATTTTTAGGTTAGAGAAAAGGTCTAATATATTTTAAGTCCAGAGTTTACGGTCAAGTGTTCTGTAAGTTATTGCTTCAAAAATGTGTATTGGTGAGATTTGTTTTACGTTGTCGAGGTCGGCGATGGTTCTTGCGATTCTTAAAATTTTGTCGTGCGCTCTTGCAGACAATCCGAAATCTTCCATTGCTCTTTGGAGTTGTGCGTGTCCTTCTTCGTCAAGTGAACAATGCGTAATTATTTGTTTGTGAGTCATGTCAGCGTTGTAGTTTACACGTGATTTATAAAAACGTTTTGTTTGTATTTCGCGGGCGGCGATAACTTGTTTTCTTATTTCTGCGCTTGAAGTTCCCGACGCCGCCGCCGACAACTCTGTATAGTCAACCGGCGGAACCTCAATATGAATATCAATTCTGTCCAATAAAGGTCCGCTCATACGATTCATATAACGTTCTATCTCCATCTGCGTACAACGACATCGTCTTCTTGGATCATTCCGATAACCACACGGACAAGGATTCAACGCTGCGATCAAAATGAAATTTGCCGGAAATACACTTGTTTGTGAGACGCGTGCAATTGTTACAGTTCCATCTTCCAGCGGTTGCCGAAGCACTTCCAAAGTACGGCGGTTAAATTCAGGCAACTCGTCAAGAAACAAAACTCCATTATGAGCAAGACTAATTTCACCAGGGTTGGGAGGCGAACCGCCGCCTACAAGTCCGGCTTCACTGATTGTATGATGCGGCTCTCTGAATGGTCGTGTTGCAATCAACGGCATGTCCTTTTTCAAGTAACCTAGCACACTATAAATTCGTGTTGTCTCAAGCGATTCGTCAAGCGAAAGTTTAGGCAACACGGTACTAAATCGTTTTGCTAACATCGTTTTGCCCGTACCTGGAGGACCAATCATGAGTATATTGTGTCCGCCTGCCGCCGCTACTGTCATTGCCCTTTTTGCCGACTCCTGCCCGCGAACATCGGCAAAATCTATGTCATACTCAGAAAGACGCTCAAATATACTAAAATCAACAGAAGGTAAAGGCTCTATCGAAAGTTTACCCGATAAAAATGCTACTGCCTCATTAAGCGACGCTACAGGATAGACATTGATTCCTGCAACAACCGCCGCTTCAGAACCATTTTCATTGGGAACAATCAGATTCGTTACCCCATTCGACTTCGCCGCCAACGCAATTGATAACATGCCCTTGATCGAACGCAAATTACCATCAAGCGCCAACTCGCCAACTATACCAAAACGCTCAAGACCTTCCGCCGAAATTTGATTACTTGACGCAAGTATGCCAAGAGAAATAGGCAAGTCAAAAGAAGCCGCATGTTTAGGCAAATCCGCCGGCGCAAGATTGACAACTATACGATGAGACGGATTAGTGTATCCGGCATTATCTATTGCCCGTTCTGTCCTGAAAACACTTTCCTTGACAACTGTTTCAGGCAAACCAACAATGATAGTTTTCGGCAAACCGGACTCCGCACAATCCACTTCAACCTCAACCGGAACCGCATCTATACCAAAAAGTGAAAACGTCTTTAACTTAACTATCATCGAATAATAACTCGCTGAAAAAAATCTTTTTTGAATTCAATCTACTTTAAACTGTTCACACTTTAAATTTCGTTTACCTTCGCTTGTTTACCTATCGGAAAGCTGGCTTTTACGCTCTTGAGTCCCGCAATCCATAGTACAAGCAGTATATACATTATAAACTTGTACAATAAAAATATAATTTTTAATACTCTATACAATCAGAATCAGTATCATTTTAGAGAACTTCTAAAAACTCATCTTGTCCGCAAATTTTCACGAAAGATCACAAATTAAATAATTTGTGCAAATTTACGGATAAAATAAATTTATTGTATAAACTTGTCAATCCTGAAAATTTTGATAATTCTGCCAAAAATATTTTTTGTAACAATTAAGAAATTCCTTAGTATGAGCAATAGACCTTTTCTCTAACCTAAAAATACATCAACGCAACAAAAAACCTACAACGAAAAACCGCCTTTAACTCCTCCGAGACCACTCCTAACCCCTCCTTCGGAGGGGTCAGGGGTGGTCTCTTACAGGTTAGCGAAAAGGTCTAATGTACATAGAAAATAAAAAAATAGCGGGGACAGGATTCGAACCTGTGACCTTGAGGTTATGAGCCTCACGGGCTGCCAACTGCCCTACCCCGCGATATGATTCGTAAAAAAATTCGTCAATACTGTTCGTACTACAAATTGCGTGCCTCAAGAGCGTAAAAGCCTGCTTGCCGATAGGTAAGCAGGCGAAAGTAAAGGAAATTAAAATATGTACAGTTAGAAATGTCTTGACCTCATCAAAAAGAACCAGCG
>JAITDV010000186.1 GCA_031282385.1 Planctomycetaceae bacterium
AAAAAAGTCGGTAAAACTGTAAAATTGGAAATTTTTCCCGCCCCTTTAGGGGCATTGCATAACAACCCACCGCAACGCGGTGGGTTAAAGCACACTCCTAAATTTCGCTCTGAAAGGGCAATGCCAATCCGCGTTGCACTGCCCTTTCAGGGCGACGTATTATTAGATTTTGTACCCACCGCGTTGCGGTGGGTTGTTATGCGTTGCCCCTGAAGGGGCGAAGGAAAAACGGATAGGTAGCCTCTGCGTAACATGAGATAATAATACAAAAATGCGTTTAATAGAGATCATACAATATCAAAATAAGGTAATAAGGTTTGTTTTGTGTAGAACATTGTTGCTACTAAGGTTGTTTTGTTCAGAAAAATAAGGTTAAAAATAAGGTTGGTTGAAACAAGAACAATACATTTTCGTAAATTCAACTGAAATATTAAAAAAACGTCCAATCAAGTGAAATGATACGTTATCTTATTAGCGTAAATTTCAATTACTTTTGTTATACAATTATTCCCGTTTTGCGAGGCTTAATGTTTTTGCAAAATCATCTTTATAAGAAATGATCACACCTTTAGGGCAACCACCGTGCCATTTTTGCTTGAACATAACTCCTTATTTAGTATTTTCATTGATTCAATTTTTCATCTATGAATTGATTAATTTCTGATTCAGACACTCCTAATTTTAGCAATAATGATGTCTGTAATTGATCAATTTTCCCTTTTAATTCATTTATCTTATGTTTATCAGCAGAAGGAAAACCGTTACGGACGTATTTGTATTCTTCTATACAAGCAGCGTAACAATCAGCTACATTTTCACGAATTACGTTATCAAGATTTTTATCCGATGTTACTTTACTAAGTATTTTATCATTTTTTGAAACAAATAAAAATTCGATTACTGCCAATACGGTATCATTTCTAGAATTATTTTTGATACACGCCTGAAGAATGTTATGGGTGAGCGCTAACCACTGTACTGCATTTTTGGCTTGAAACATGACAACATGTTCTTTTTTCTCCTTGTCGGTAAGATTGGTCATTCGTGTGAGTGAGGTAAGTATTTCTTCACAAGGAATACAGAATGCGTGACCTTCTTCTCGCCATGATTTTAATGTTACCATTCCAATAACTTGTCCTGAAGAATTAATAACAGGTCCGCCAGAATTACCGGGATTGATTGCAATACTCATTTGGTAATAAGGTATATTTTCTATTCTAACTTGGGCGCTTAATACGCCTCTACTAACGGCATTTTCTATGGTACCTGTATCACTAGCTCCACCGGGGTTACCAATTGCTACAATATCTTGTCCTCGTCTAAATTGATAATTTTTTACAAATGATAAAATTGGTAATTTTGCTCTGACTTCTAAAAAAGCAATATCTAAATCCGGATCAGCATAAAGTAGTTTTGCGCTATACGGTCCGACGTCGGTAGTTGATTTTGCCGATGGAAAAGTTACAGTAACAAGGTCAATAAATTCATTTTCAATAACATGCTTATTAGTTACAATGATATTGGGTTGAATAAGAAAACCTGTTCCAGAACCTATATTCCCTTTAATTGCTGCTATTGAACTTTCTACTTTAGCGACAACTTTTTCCACATCCATTTTTTTTGTTATTTTATTGTACAAATAAAAGCCGGTACCTGTTATCAAAATTATAAGTATAATTGTTATAATAGGCAATAATAATCGAGGTTGTAAAAATTTTGTTTTAGGAGTTTCTTCATATTCACTAAAATCACTGTTTGGTGTTGGAAAATTTTTTACCAAATATCTGGCAAAAGTTTGGGATGCTTGAATTTTCAATACCTCTTTTCCTTGTTGCCAGACCAGTGATTCACTGCGAAGCGTTCCTGTCTGAATCATTTGAACAATAGCGGTTTGTGTTACGGGACCATAACCTTCTGTCCCGTTGACGCTGTAAAACCAAATTGCCGGTTCTGAGGGAACCGCATTTGTCGTACCGGAATTAACCGGCAATGAATTTGAAGCAGAGGTACCGGATGTTGTCGTTTGAGATGGCGCGGGTGCAGTCGCAGGTGGAAACAAAAATTCAAGATTTTCCGCTGGAAACCAATCTACTTTGTTTTCTGAAATTTCACTTGTTCGGCTGAGTTTCCCTTTGGTTTTCATTGTTTTGAGTTGATCTTCATCAAATGGACCAAACACTTTGCCGCGAATTCTAATGTAGTATTGCATTGGTAATAATAGTAATAATAAGTAAATTAAAAAATGTTTGTATCCTTTCACTCAAATACCGTATTCGAGTGGAAGGATACTGATTTTCAAATGCTTTCGTGAAAGTTCGTGTCTTTCGCGGTAAAAAATAAACTACGAAAAACACAAAGGAACACGAAAAAGAACGTCATTTTTTTTAATAAGGTTGTTCTTGTGTGGGAAATTTTGCTACAAAGTTTTTTTATTGTTTAAAAAATACGGGAATACTTTGTAAGCAGGAAGTAGCGGTATTTATTTGGATTTCACCGTTTGAAACACTGC
>JAITDV010000333.1 GCA_031282385.1 Planctomycetaceae bacterium
CAAGGTTTTAAGGAAAATCTCGGATAAAACAATAACTATATTGCAAATTATAACTCTAAATTGCAACCAGATAAGCCCAGAATTTATAGCACCAAATGACTTTTTCAGGGACAACTATAAAAAAAACGTTAAAAGAAAGAACCACGTCTCGACAAAAAAATTACTCAAGAGTAAATCACAAAAGACTTAAATCCTTAACTTGAAACCGCTGTGGGGTTAGGGGTGGTCTCAGAGGAGTTAAAGGCGGTTTTTTGTTGCGTTGGTGTATTTTTAGGTTAGAGAAAAGGTTTACTTTAGGCAAATTCTAAGAACCTATTTTTTACAGAATTATCAAAATTTTCAGAATAGACAAGTTTAAACAATAAATTTATTTTATCCACGAAACTGACACGAATTTGCACAAATTATTTAATTCGTGATCTTTCGTGAAAATTCGTGGACAAAATGAGTTTTTAGAAGTTCCCAACCCTTTGTCAAAATTCCCTTTATGTTGTGTAATCTGAATTTAGACGAACATATTCAGTTGTCAGGTCGGTTGTCCAGAATCTTATTCCATTTTTGCCCTCGCCAAAAATCAATAGAATATGCGTTGCGCGATTGTTACGAATCGAATCCGAAACAGTCTTCTTATCAAAAGGTATCGGTTCGCCGTTTTTAAAAAGCTCAAAACCATTCAGCCGCAATGAAACTTTCTTCGGATCATACCCCACACCAGCAGTCCCAGACGCCGACACAATCCTACCCCAATTCGGATCCGCACCACAAATCGCAGTCTTCACCAATACATCCTCCGCAACCTTCCTCGCAATTTTTTTAGCATCATCGCGCGTCTTGCACCCCTCAATCTCCACCGTAACTAAATGAGATACACCTTCACCATCATCCGGAATTTTGACCGCCAACTCAATACAAAGTTCACGCAACACCTTACCAAATAACTCCAAATCAACACCACTAAGCGGAACCGGCTTAGCCGCCCCATTGGCAAGCAATAACAACGTGTCCGACGTACTCGTATGACCCTCAACCGAAATACAATTAAAAGATTCCTCCGCAACACTCCGTAACATATCTTGCGCAACATCCGGCTTCAACGCGGCGTCAGTAACAATAACCGCAAGCATCGTCGCCAATTGCGGCGCAATCATCGCAGCTCCCTTACAAATTCCAGCTAACACAACCACCTCACCGCTTCCAAGCGTCAACAATTTTGTAACATATTTCTCTTTGGTATCAGTTGTCATTATTCCTCTTGCCGCGTTGATAAATCCGCTCTCCGAATCCGATAAATTCTCCACCGCCTTGGCAATACCATCACGAATTTTATCCATTGGTAAAACCGTCCCAATAACTCCTGTTGACATAACAAGACCTTGTCGCGTATTGCCGCCTACAGCTTGCGACGCTAGCGCCGCCATCTCCTCCGCATCCCTAATTCCACGTTCGCCCGTACAAGCATTCGCGCAACGGGAATTTGCAACAACCGCCCTAAATCCCTCTCCCGGTACTCGACTTCGATCAACTTGCACCGGCGCACCACAAACCAAGTTGGGTGTAAATACGCCAGCCGCCACCGCAGGAATATCAGATACAATAAGCGATAAATCAAATTGACCCAACTCCGGCAACTTCAACCCACAATAAACACCAGAAAAACGATAACCCCGCGGAATATAAATACTCATAACTATTTCGTAAAGCATTGCCCTACTCTATCAATTCAAGGCGATCAGCCCCATTACAGAAAAAAACACACGCCCAAATATTACATTAATTCAAATAATAAAACAAGACAAATCTAAAATAAGAATAGAAAAAAAGTAATATTTCAGTGGATTCAGTGTTTTGAGTTAATTGAAAATAGTAATTAGACCTTTTCTCTAACCTAAAAATACATCAACGCAACAAAAAAACTACAACGAAAAACCGCCTTTAACTCCTCATAGACCACCCCTAACCCCTCCGAAGGAGGGGAATAAGAAGACGCCTCCGAAGGAGGTGAATTATTCCCCTCCTTCGGGGGGGCAGGGGTGGTCTCCTACAGGTTAGCGAAAAGGTCTACTATTCAGTCGCGGGTTTCAATTGTTTAGAAAAAGGGTAGGGAATAAGAACGAATCAGACTAAAATGCAGCGTTCTAAAATAGACAACCCTTATTTATCCAATTTCCTTTAGTAGCCAAATAATGGTTGAAATATTAGAGCCGTTCGGAAAATTATCTTGTTCCGTTTGGATTTATTGGGCTTAGGTAACAGGATTGTTGACGATAATAAGCATACGACTTAATAGATACGACAAATCCCACTGAAATATTACTCTATTTCTAGTTGCGCTAGCGGCGGCAGTATCAGTCAAGTGTAGTATATTACTCGTACTATAAATTGCGTGACGCAAGAGCGTAAAAAACTGCTTTCCGATAGGTATGCAGACGAAGGTAAACGAAATTTAAAGTATAACAGTTTATAGGCAGTTACCACGCTATTGCAACATTCCAAATCTTGCGTTCAATATATAAACGAAATCTACTGGGGGCTTGTTAAATCTTTTGAAATATTTAAACTGTTCACCCCTGAAGTATCATCAACTTATTGTTAGGCACAACAAACTAAAACTCCACAATTACAAAATTATGCCGATGCCGGAATCAGGTATGTGTTGTTTGTAACAGAAATTAAAAAAACATTTACAAAAAATAATTAATTTAGGAGAACTAATGAAATTTAACGCAGATGAAATAACCTCAGTAATTCAAAAAGAAATTGAACAATATGAACAAAAAATCGACGTCCGCGAAGTCGGCGTTGTACTTGAGGTGGGCGATGGTATCGCCCAAATCTATGGTCTTTCCGGAATCATGGCAGGGGAAATGATCGAATTTCCAAACGGCGTCATGGGGCTTGCCTTCAATCTTGAAGAAAACTCCGTCGG
>JAITDV010000265.1 GCA_031282385.1 Planctomycetaceae bacterium
ACAATATTACTTGTTGCGGAACTATTGTAGTTGACATAGATTATCAGCGTACAACTATCAGAGATGTTACAAAATTACGCGGAATTAAAAATAAATTCCAAAATTGTTTGTGCAAAAACGAGTCTTCCGCCGTTTTTTGATATTACAGATACTTGAAGCAATGCAATGCAACATTCCAGTTATAACATCAAATACTTCATCATTGCCTGAAGTTGTCGGCGATGCCGAAATACTTCTCAATCCGAATGATGTTGATAGTCTTGTTAACGCGTTTATCGTGTTTTAACAGACGAAAATTTACGAAACGAAATGATTACAAAAGAAATGCAAATATGGCAATCAGCACCAGATAATTTTAGTAATGAATTGTTAAATCTTATAATACAAGGACAACCATTTCTTTTTTCGGACAATTATGAAATTAACCAATTTGTTTTGCCTTCTTCGTTCAGATAAAGGAGACTTATGTAATGAAGTTTTTTATACTGTAACTAAATATTATGAAAAAATTGAAGAAGATAAAAAAATTGAAGAAAATATTAAAAATCGAAAAGAACAAAACCTATTCCTCAAATGTTTTAATATAATTAAAAAAATAATTGCTACAGAAAACTTTGTTGACATCGAACTGGAAAAATGTTGTATTATTGTTCCTTAATTTGTTTTTAAAGAGATTTTAGCTGATATTATAATGAAAGAATTACAAACAAATAATGAAATAAATAATAATACACAGTTAGACCAATTTAGTTTTCAAAATTTATCTAATAAAATACTCAAACTATAATAAATTGTCAAACTATACGAGTATGACCGGAACCTGATCCTAACAAATTAGGAACTATTTTTTTAACAATGTTTCTGAAAATAAAAATGAAACGATTAGTTTTTGATATATTTTTTCTTGGTGTAACTGCCGAAGTTAGCGGTATTTCTCGTTTTACTGTTGAGGTATTACGACGGATTCTTGAGAAAGATACCTTTGACATTACGCTAATTTGTTCAGAAGACTGTGAGGAAGATGTTCTACGGAATTTTGATAACAATTTTATAAATGTGAGACAACAAAAAAACATTAAATTTCAAAGTAAAAATATTGAAAATTATGTTCTACCGTCTATTTCAACTCCGAAAATTAAATATAAAACCTTTTGGGGATATCTTGAAGAAAGGGTTCTTGCTGTTTTACCGGAATCAAAAATGCTAAAAATTGTTGTGGAAAAAGCACGAGCAATTAAACAAAAATTCATCTCACCGTATCAGAATTATCCTGTTAAACGTGAACGATCTCCATTACTAGAACGTTTAATCCGTGATTCTGATGCATATTTTAGTCCCTTCAACATTATCGTTCCGGAAATTGATGTTAATCCGCAAATCCGCAAATTGCAGGTAGTTCATGATCTGATTCCGGTATTATTTCCGCATTGGTTTCCTCAAAATTGGCTGAAGAATACTATCAATTGGAACCTTATTACGCCGGATGTTCAGGTTTTAGCAGATTCTCAGTGTACCAAGAACGATTTGTTGCGAAATTTTCCGCATATTCCGGAAGATAAAATAACGGTAATTCCGCTTGGTGCTGACGAACATTTTCATCCTTGTGCAGACGAAGTAAAAATTAATTCTGTATTAAAAAAATATGGAGTACCACAAAATGTAAATTATATCCTGTCTGTCGCAACTCTGGAGATACGGAAAAATTTTGACCATGTAATCCGTTCTTTTGCAATGTTGATTGAAAAATACGGTCATCTGTTTCCAAATTTAAGATTAGTTCTGACTGGTAAAAAAGGATGGTTAGATAAAAATATTTATTCTGCTTATAATAAATTGACAAGGAAAATAAGAAAACGAATAATTTTTACCGGATATGTTGATGAAGCAGATATTCCATTTTTGTACAATGGTGCGTCTTGTTTTTGTTACATGTCATTCTATGAAGGTTTTGGTTTACCACCGCTTGAAGCAATGCAATCCGGCATACCTGTTATTACATCGAATACCTCCTCATTTCCAGAGGTTGTCGGCGATGCCGGAATACTTCTAAATCCGAATGATGTTGATAGTCTTGTTAACGCGTTTTATCGTGTTTTAACGGATGAAAATTTACGAAACGAAATGATTACAAAAGGACTTGAACAAGCAAAAAAATTCAATTGGGACGATTGTGTCAATATAATCTGCGATAAAATCATTAACGGTTAAATTAGATTTATGACGAAACAAAAACTTATTTTTGATATAGCCAATCTTTCACAATCCGGACAATCAATTGTTGTTGGAGTACCACGTTTTATTATTGAGATATTGAAACGGCTTATAGAATCGGAAAAATTCGACATTGTAACAATATGCTCGTTACCGGAAGAAGAATTTGCTTTGCGTAATTTAAAACGATTCTTACCAATAGATATTCCTTTTCAAAGTAAAAATGTAGAACATTATATTTTGCCTGATAAACCAACATCAACAAAAAAATCATTTTTGTCCAAAATTGAGGAAACATTAAAAAATTGTTTTCCAGAGAGTAATTTTTTGAAATGGATTATTTCGACTTGTCGTGCTGTAAAATGGCGTCTATTTCCGCCACCGTTTCGTGTTGAACATAAATTGTCTCCGTTTTATGAGCGATTGGTAGAAAATTCAGATATCTATTTTAGCCCTTCCTACAGTTTTATCCCTGAACTTGTATTTAACCCAACAATACGTAAGGTTCTATGTGTTCATGATATGATTCCGATTATTCTTGCGGACATGTACAAAAACAGAGTTTTTTTTCAAACTGACCCTTGGGAATCAATTACACCCGATACGATAGTTTTAGCTGATTCAGAATCAACTAAACGCGACCTTTTAAAATATTATCCTAACGTGTTACAAGAACAAGTAACAACAATACTTCTTGCGGCAGATAATCGGTTTTCTCCTTGCTTTGACAGAAATAAAATTGAATCAACATTAAACAAATATTCCATTCCAACAAACATACATTACATTCTTTCAGTTGCAACATTTGACATACGCAAAAATTTTGATCATGTTATGAATTGTTTTGCCAAATATTCATTATCACCAAATGGAATTGAAACAAATTGTCATCTTGTGTTGACAGGAACAAGTGGCTGGCAGGATAAAAAATTCAAAAAAGTTTTCACAAATTTGCCAAAAAATGTCAAAGAGAAAATCATATTTACTGGTTATGTTGACGATGACGATTTACCTTTACTTTATTCAGGAGCTACTTGTTTTTGTTACATGTCTATTTATGAAGGTTTCGGTTTGCCGCCACTGGAAGCAATGCAATGCGGTACTCCGGTAATTACGTCAAATACTTCGTCGTTGCCGGAAGTTGTCGGCGATGCCGGAATCATGCTTGATCCGCACGATGTCGAAGGTCTTGCTGATGCGTTTATGCAAGTTATTAG
>JAITDV010000517.1 GCA_031282385.1 Planctomycetaceae bacterium
CTTTAACTGGAGGATAAAATGAAAAAGACAAATTCAATGTTCGGTTTGTTTGTCGCTGGCGGCGTCGAGTTTGACGCGAATTTTAATAATGTTAAAATGGGCAGGGGGGGGGGGGATACGTAATTGTCGTTTTACGAATTTTCGTAACGATAATTCTCTGCGGGATTCCTCTAAACCTTTTTCTAGTGTTGGTATTCTGGCTTTTACATTGGTTGAACTTCTGGTAGTCATTGCGATTATTGGCGTATTAATTGCCATCCTTTTGCCCGCTGTTCAAGCAGCACGCGAAGCCGCAAGAAGAATGCAGTGCGCCAACAATCTAAAACAACTTGCTCTGGCATGTCACAATCATCACGATGTTTCGAAATGCTTCCCATCAAGAATGACTGGACCAAGTACTTCTGAAAGCCGTTTGAGTTGGCTTTACCAAATTCTTCCATACGCAGAGCAAGAATCCTTGTACCAAAAAATTAATACTACCGGAACAGGCAATGCAGCAAATGGTACAACTAATTACACAAATATTCCAGTTCCATGGGATGGTAATTTCCTTCCGTGGCGTACGGTAATTACTGTATTTCTTTGCCCTTCAGATAATGCAAAAAATAAGGTGGAAGGCGGAATTGCTAATTCGAGTTATAGTTGCAATTGTGGTGATTTAACTTATTGGCACGTTAGGAATAATCAAGATAAACGTGGACGCGGTTTATTTTTGGCTCTGATTCATAAAGGATTCGAGGATGTTACCGATGGTTCTTCCAACACTTTTTTAGCATCTGAATCCGCTATTTTTGGCGGAAATCCTTATGCCCGTCGAGGAGGAATTGCCCTCAACCGAAATATTCAAACCGGTACGCCGGCTGCTTGCTGGGCTGCTATTGATTCGACAGATAAACAGCGTATTCAAGCTCCTGTTTATAATATTGGAAATAGGAATTTCTGCGGTGTGAGATGGCCAGATGGATTACCCATGAGTACCGGATTTTATACAATTTTACCGCCCAACGCACCAACCTGTTTTGATAACAGTGACTTAAATGGTTACAGCGTCGGAATTTCCCGATCTGCATCAAGTTGGCACAACGGCGGTGTCAACTGTGCACTTGCTGATGGAACGGTAAAATTTGTTAACGAAACAGTCGATTGTGGTGTAATGAGTAATCCTTTACCGTATCTTAACCCCGGTACAGTTTGGGATCCAAGCGTTGCACCAAGTCCCTACGGAATTTGGGGAGCTTACGGCACCATCAACTGTAACGAAACTAGATCACTGTAACAATATTATTATGTTTCAGTGATTTTGCGCTCTTGAGTTACGCAATTTATTGTACGAATAGTACAGTTAAATTTTTGGCAATGGGTTGAAAGCCAAACATCAGTAGCGTAGGGCGTTGTCATACGCTGCTTATTCAAGGCTTTCAGCCTTATTGTTCAAATACAACATAAAAAACAATCCACTGAATGGTATTAAGAATGTAATTTAATATCGTTCAAAATATAATAATTACACAATAAACCCAATAAAAGGAGAAAATAAAATGAAAATGAAAAATTTTTTAACACTATTTACCGTTACTGTCAGCCTGCTTTTCTTCGGATGTAATCAGAACACAATTCCGACTGTTCCAATTAAAATTGTCATTACTTACAAAGGTAAGAATGTTGATGGAGCTCTTGTTACGCTCAATCCGGTTATCAAAAATGGAACTCAAAGATCAGCAGCCGGTATGACAGATACTAATGGTCATGCCGCAATATCAACACCAGGAGGTAATGATGGCGCAATGGAAGGCGATTTCAAAGTTACAGTGATGAAAACTTCCTCAATTGGAAGTACCGAAAACATTCCAAAATACACAAGTTATGAAGAAGCTGCCGCCAACTCTGCAACTACTAACAAAACAATGGACTCACAAAACATAGAACATTTGTTGCCCATAAAATATGCTTCCGAAAATACAACAGATATTACAATTTCCGTCAAAAAAGGAAACAAAAATAATTGGATTTTCGATCTCAAAGATTGATGATTACCACTATATTTTTGGTAACTATTCAGTCGAGAGCGTTTTTAATCTGTTCACAGTTTAAAATCCTCGAGTTGAAATGGCAAGGTAGAAATTTGTTGAATGTGTTTATTAAATTTTTGAAATTGTTTTGTTAAGGTTGCAAATAGTTGATTTGATATTACAATTTGTTCCTTCGTTTGTCCAAAATAATTCGGAATTTTAAACTATTTAAACAGCTCACACTTTAAATTTCCTTTACCTTCGTCTAATTACCTATCGGAAAGCAAAACTTTTACACTCTTGAGTTACGTAATTTACAGTACGAACAGTATAAAATTTCGGATTTTAAACTCTAACCAACCTTAAACCAAAAAGGAAAAACCTAACATGAAAAGAATATTTAAATTGTCCACACTCAAGTTTTCGTTACCATTTGTCGGCTTCTCTTTTGATGAATCTGCTTTAACGTTTTTGTGCCGACGGATTCTAATGAACATTCAGTGTATATTCGTTTTATTTGTTGTGTTTGGCATGATTTGTCATGCGGACAACATTAACGTTACGAAAAATAACAACAATAGCTCCGCCACAATATCCTCACAACCCTCCACCAACAACACTGCCGTTAACACCAATAATAATTCCGATGAATTGCGGATTGAAACGCCGTTATTGTTTGTGAAACGCCATAATTATCTTGGGTTGCATATTTATGATACGTTTTACAAATGGCGGCCTGGCGGCGGAATTTATGTTCTTGAAAATCCTGCCGATCCGCCGGAAAAACATCGTATCAGACCCGTAATTGATCCAACAACTCCGCAAACTCTAGGCGAAGGTATGTACAGTCATCCTGATTTGTCTTGGGATGCAAAACGAATTCTGTTTTGTTTCAAAGGCTCTTCAAATGATGGAACTTCTATTTACGAAATCGGAGTTGACGGCAAGGGATTGCGAAAAATCACAGATTGCAAATCGAATTTTTGTAACAAATATCAAGGCGTCGGTAGAGGTAATCATGATTTTATGCCGGCTTATTTGCCCGATGGCAGAATCGTTTTCACTTCTACAAGATACAGCGGACTTGTACCTTGCGCGAATAACGGTGTAAATATTCTGCACGTTATGAATGCTGACGGCTCAAATATTCATCCGATATCAGTCAACAACGTAAACGAATTTGATCCATCAATTATGCCGGATGGACGAATTTTATTTGGACGTTGGGAGTACATAGACAAAAATGCGTTGACTCAACAAAGTGCGTGGTCGGTTTTTCCCGACGGCACAAACGAAACCGCGTTGTTCGCTAACAATCTCGTCTTTCCCGAAGCAACTTTGCAACTACGATCCGTTCCCAATGTACCGTATTTAATTTGTTCTACATTTGCCAAACATAACGGACCGCCGCGTGGTTCGATTGCGATGATTGATCTCAGAAAGGGTAAAGATGAAATTGCCGCTATCACTAATTTTGAGCATCCGAAGAATCCAACTTATGATCACGGCGAATCTTGTGATCCGTTTCCGTTGTCTGAAAATCTTGTTGTTTACAGCGGTCAATTTGCCAGAGGACAAAAAAATTCTATCATGTTGATTAATCGTAACGGAAATAGAACCGTCTTAATTTCTGACCCGCGAATTGACCTCCACAACCCGATTCCAATTGAGCCGCGACCAATTCCGCCAATTATAAGCGATCAAACCGACAACTCTAAAACCGAAGGTGATTTTTTTGTGCAAGATGTTTATGCAGGTTTGCCCAATGTGCCGCGCGGCTCAATAAAATGGTTACGTGTAATTGAAGAAACAAGCCGAATCAGCCCATCACCGGGTCCGACAATCTTGAATCAAACTTTTCTCGTTTCGGCGGCGTTGGCGTTCAGTTCAAAAAATTATCTTGGAATAGTGCCAGTAGAAAAAGACGGTTCAGCGTTCTTTTCTGTTCCGTCTGGCAAGGCGGTTTACTTTCAATTGCTTGATGAAAATTACAAACTTGTCCGTAGCATGCGCACGTTTATTCAAGCCGTACCGGGTACAACGCGATCTTGTTTCGGATGCCATGAATATATAGTGCCGGCGAAAGAATCCGCACGTAAAGGAACGGGCGAAGTACGCCGTCTTAAACCTGAATCGTGGGGCAGCGGCCCGATTGATTATCCGTCAATGATTCAACCGATTTTGAATCGTAATTGTGTAAGTTGTCATGGCGGCGAAAAAGGAATTGCGGCAGGTTTAGATTTGACCGGCGGCTGGACTGAATACTTTAATAACAGTTACGAAAACCTTGTTAGTCGGCGTGAAGTTGTTTATTCGTCGCCGTTGATTGGCGGGATTGATTGTATGAATGGGACGGCAAATTGGTCAGCACAAATTTTCGGCACTTACGAACACGGTTCGGGCAAAGCACCGCTTGCCGACGTCGTTGTTTCCGGACACAAGAAACGTTTCCCAAATATGACTCAAACGGAACGTGAATTGATGCTCGCATGGATTGACACAAACGGTTTGTATTACGGAACTTGGAATTACACAAAAAATGGATACACTATACCGCAATGGCAGAAATTAAAATCTGATTTGATCAATGTAATGAAAGAAGCCGGATGTGCGAGTTGTCATGCCGACGAAAAAGGTAACATCAGACGTTTTGAACCGGATTGGATCAATCTTGAGAAACCGGAATGGAGCCGAATACTTCGCGCGCCGCTTCCTGATGTTACAAGTGTTACAAGTAACAAGGACAAAATATCGGCGAATAAAAAGTCAAATGGAAGTTCTGAACAAAATCTCGGGCTTGGTTTTTGTAGAGCGGGCAAAGTAGATCAGAATTGGAGGCGGTTGTTGATGCCGACTAATTCATCATACGAACATGCAGTTCGCGAGCTTAATCGTTTTCCGCGTCAGATTTGGCGCAACTGGGATAAAGATGTCAGCAAAACAGGCGAACCGGTTATTTCATTCGCGTCAACTAGTGATCCGTATTATCAAAAAATGTTGCGATTGATTGATTCAGCACGTTATGAAATTTTGAACAATCCGCGAATTGATATGCCCGGAGCAATTTCTATCGGCGGGCAATTCAGACAAATTATTCCAACACCGTTGCCCAATAGACAAATCGGGTTCACGGTTAAAACGAATCCCGATTCAAGCGTTTTACTTCAATGGGAACAATCGGCAGAAACGTATGGGTTAACGTTCAATATTTATCGTAACAATAATTTGATTGCGACTACAACAGCGTTTAAGTGGATAGATATTGAAGCTGAAATTGGTCGGAATAAATATTCGTTGATTCCTGAAAGTAATGGTAAAAAAGGTTTGCCGGTTCGGGTGGAGATAAATGTCCCGAAAGCGGAATTGAGTACGAAGGTTGAGAGTCTTGTTGCGGAGCCGAGTACGGGAAGTGTGAAGCTTTATTGGCGGAATCAATTTGACAACGTAACATATTCGGTTTCTTATGAGGTTTGGCGGCAAGAAGTAACACCCAATGCACAATGGAATAATCTTACTCAAAATAATCCGGTAAAGAGTCTTTCTTTTAATGACAGGTCAGTGAAAGCGGATAAGATTTATCGTTACAAAATTCGTCCGGTATTTTTACGAGGTGAATTTGGGGATTACTCGAATGAAGTAGAAGCGTATGTTAAAGCAATACCGCGCATAACGGTTTTTGAATCAACATTGCAAAATTCAATTTCGGCAAAGTTAGCAAATAGTTCAATAGTAAAAGGCGATTTGCGCGGAGATGCGAAATTGACAATGGAGTCGTTGGAGATTCCGTCGCGGGGCGGATTAATTTTTCCAAATCGAGAAGAATACAACGCAGAAGAACAAATAGAGGTTGATTTTTGGGTTCAGATTAATGAGTTATCGCAGATGCCGGTTTTGGTGAGTTTTGGACAATGGAATGTTTCCGGATGGTTTGTGCAATTCTTGACAGGACGTTTGCGATGGCATTGCAACGGTGTAGATTGCGATGGCGGAACAATAGTTGTTGGCAAATGGACACATCTGGTTTGTCAATATGACGGCGAAACGTTGCGAATTGTTCAAGACGGCAAAAAAGTTGCGGAGAAGCAAGCAAATTCAAGACAAACTCCAAATTGGAAAGGCAAACTAATAATCGGAAACTACACCGATGAAGCAAACCCGCAATATCAACTAAAAGGTTGTATAAAAGATATAAAAATCACAAACTACATCAAAGAGAATTAATGACTATTCAGTTGGTGTTTTTTTATCGATCATATTTACTAGACCGTTTCTTTAACCTTCTCCGATACTCACATTTATTATTTAAAGGTATGAAATAGTCTTCAAGCTGTTAAAACTTTAACTTTCCTTTATCGCCTGCTTACCTATCGGAAAGCAGGCTTTTACGTTCTTGAGTCCCGCAAATTTTTAGTACGAACTGTATATTAGACCTTTTCTCTAACCTAAAAATACATCAACGCAACAAAAAAACTACAACAAAAAACCGCCTTTAACTCCTCCAAGACCACCCCTAACCCCTCCGAATGATGGGAATTATTCCCCTCATTCGGAGAGATCAGGGGTGGTCTCCTACAGGTTAGCGAAAAGGTCTATTTTTCGGTGATTATAATTGCCAAAATATTTCGAGTTATTATCAGTCTCGCAGGGACAACATTTTATTTGTTCTGAATTGCAGCGACACGATATGTCATATCGCCCCGAATTGGAGTACGCACAATTTTAAGTCACAATCAAAATTCACGGAGCCGACATAACTTCGCCATCTTTGGTATCAGACAACTTGAACAGCGGGCAAAAGCAACGCAATCAAAATACCAATGATCACTATTACCACCAAAAGCTCAACAAGAGTAAAACCAAAAAACACCAGAAAAGGTTTGGGAGAAAGTCCCAGATAATTATCGTAACGATAATTTGAGCGATCTTGCTCTTTACATAGCACCCCGCTACCTATCTAAACATGAATTGTTTCCATTTTAGCGCGAATGGTAAACGAACCGAAATTTAAATGTGTCTTTTTCATTTTTTCCTCTTTTTTAAAATTGTTAGTGAAATGGATTAAATGTTTCAAAAATATTGCACTGTGAATTTTTTTCCCATACAAAAAAGAAAAAAACGTGCAATAACAAAATCTACCACGAAAAATTCTCATTCTACACAAAAAAGATTTACACAGAACTCAATCAAATCTTCCGCAATTCAAGTAAACAAGATTTTCGTTACAAAAATTTCCAAAATCAGGGAATAAAGCGGCAGAAAAATGAAATTTTAATGAATTTTAAAACTGTTCACACTTTAATATTTTCGCCTTGAAAGAATAATGATATAATACAACGAGTTTTTTGCATTGCCGTTGTCTGGGCGAAATCAAAATATACAATACCAATTTATTGAATTATTGCGATTGAAATATGTTCAATTAAAAAACACACGAATGAATAGTTACAAAATCAATTGCTCAAATTATCATGTTAAAAAAATTTATTAAATGGATAGATGCATTTGGCGATAGTATAAATCCAATTGTTGTACGCGATGTGCGCCGGTGTAGTAGTAATAAGAGCCATGATATATTAATAATTGTGTATTCTTGTTTGTTGGTTGTGTTTTGTTTTATGATATATTTTTTATGTGATTGGGAAACTATTATAGCAAATTTTGCAGAGATCAATAAACAAACAATACGTAACTGTGGTTTTATTAATTTCAGTTCTATTATTCTGTTTGATGCAATTTGTTTTGGTATGTTTCCAAGTTTGATTTGTGTGTGTCATTTGATTTTTCTTGATAAAATGGATGATATATTTCAGACAATACCTCTTACGCCGCGTCAATATTTACACGCATACATGTTTGAATTTTTTATTTTGTCGTTATTTTTTTCTTCTTTTTTGGCGTCTTTAGTATTGATTTTTTTTGCGGAGTCGCTGAATTTTTTGGTCTCAATTGTAATTTTGATATTGGGAATTCTACTCGGGCAAATTATTTTTCTTACTATTTTATCTTTTGTTGCGTGTATGAATCATACGAATCAACTTTTGTATATGTTAATATTTTTTGTTATTGGCGGTAATGTCGTATTTTTACCTATTGTTGTTCCTTGGTTAGTGCTTATTTTTTTATGGGAATTTTTTAATTGGTCGCAACTTGATATAAATCACGGTTTTGGATTTGTTTCATTTTTTATTTTACTTCCGATTAGTTTATTATTACTCGGAGCAACCGCATACCAATTATCGTTTCTGACATTGAAAACAAGACGTCAATCACTCGTGTCAGTTATTTTATTTAATATTTTTTGTTATACTTTATTCAGTTTTTTTGCTGCTTTGATTTATTTTGCTATTGCGTAGTATGTTTTTTAATTATAATGAATTTTTGTTACGAAAATCTAGTAGTATTATGTTAAAAATGATTATTAAATGGGTAGATTCGTTTAGCGATAGAATGAATCCAATTGTTGTACGAGACATGCGGAAATTAACCAAAAATGGATTGTTGGAAATTTATGTTCTGTGTTATTTTGGAATTGCTATTCTTGCAGCAATTATAATATTTCTCAATTTGTATCCAGATGATATTGTTACAACAGAACAAATTAATGATGATACTTTGATAATAACGACTGTTTGCATTTGTGTTGTTATTTTTATGTCGATGATGATAGGTATAGGTTATATTGATCTTACTACATTGACGGATGAGATGTTTTTTGTGGTTCCTTTATCGCCGCGTCAATCTTTAAACGCTTATTTGGGAATGGGAGCACTTTTGTCATTTTTTTCCACCTCTCTGTCGTTACCTCCATTAGTAATACTACTAATTATTACCAATGAAGAATTTTTTATTATTTTTACGCCGTTAATTGGATTTTTATTTTCTCAGTCTTTTGCTCTTACCCTAATTTCATTCGCAGCACAAACCAGGTCTGCGGGCGCCGCCAAACCAACTCAGATTGAAAATTTTTTAATTAATATTGTGTATGCAATATTTCTTTGCATAATAGGAACAATTTGGGGAATTAACTGTTGTTTAGTGCATTTTATTTTCAAAATACCAACAATCAGTATTTTCAGTGATTTGGGTTTCATTATAATTTATATTGTGTTACCAATTATATTACTGGCAAATGGAATAACCGAGTACAAAATGTGCCTCAACGGATTTAAAGCAAGCTACAGAACAAATTGGTTTGCAATCTTCCGTATTATATTTATCTACACAATTCTCAATATAAATTGTGCAATATTCTACGACGTTGTGGTAATAATCTATTCATACATCACTTGAAACCAAGATGCTGTTCGTCCTATAAATTGTGTGATTTAAGAGCATAAAAAACAGCTTGCCAATAGATAAGCAAATGGAAGTAAACGAAATTTAAAGTGTGAACAGGTTATCACTGTGGTATATAGTTGTCTCTGAAAAAGTCTTTTGTTGTTTTAATGGTAGCCAACTTGTTCGTGGCGAGTTCGTTTGAGCATCTGAATGGGGACTCCTTGTCAATTAATTTTGATAATATTTGCAAGGTTTTATGGAAAATCTCGGATAAAACAATAACTACCTTGCAAATTATAACACTCAATTGCAACCAGATAAGCCCGGAATTTATAGTGCCAAATGACTTTTCAGGGACAACTAAATAGTTACTCACAGTATCCACTTTTACTGCGTTTCTATCCCTTAACCTCTAAATTGTTTTGCGGGAATCCTGCAACTGGATAGTTACGAATATAATACGAATTGTATCTTAATCGCAGAAACTATTGAGGAAACTTTTGCAACATTAACGTTTCAGTAAAACTCAGTAATATTACGGCATTGTAACAACATTTCCATCGCTAACATTTCCTAATCTTGAGAGTATCGAGTTAGGATTGTACGTTCTATTGCCGCCGCTGACAGATGTAATGTAACCTGTTGGAGTTGTTATTGGAAAACTATGGACAGAACCATCGCCAATCAGGAAATTACAAATTCCAGGATGACAACTACCCCAATGCCACTGATCTTCCATAGGCGTTGCCATAGTAGTATTATTTTTCGCAAAATGAGCATTAAAGGAAAGTGCCATTGCACAATTTGTTCTATATTCAGGACTAGAGAAAATAGAACAATCTCTGGTTGTCGCTAAATTAGCAGTACTCGCAGCTCTGCAAAGACCGAGAACATTTCGAGGCATATATTTTTCGCCTATCATTATTTGGTTTGATGCACCATCGCTTAACCAAAAAAAATTGTCACGAGGTTGCCAACCTATTACATTGTCTCCTTGCCATAAAGCGGCGCGAAACGCTCCTCGTTGATTTGTAACATCGCCGTTATTGTCTGTCTGATTATGAAATAGTGTGTACTTATACCAAGTACCGCTTGCAGTATGTAGCCCGATAACTATAGCATAATCTCCTTGTGTCCCGTAAAATCCGCCTGTTGAACCGGTAGATTTTAATCCTATGTAATCTCCGTATTTCTTTCTTCCTGATCGCCTTGAAGGACAAATGAAAGTTGAAACAGAACCAAGTTTCTTTTGTTCATCCTCTGTCAATTCGTTCCATAAGTTTGCTCCATTGGTTGCCAAACGAAGCGAATCTGTTTTTTCTGATATGAAATCATAGAGAGGCTGATGTTCAATATAAGGAAGTATCATAACCCAGAAAGATGCACGTCCAGTTTTTTCTTCTGTAGTTGTTGTTGGTGTTTCTACTCCTTCTTTATGTCCAATGGTTGCCGGCGGGAGTCCGTCTTGAGCGGCATGGAAATTATGGATAGCTAGACCATAAGTTTTCATGCTGTTGACACAATGTATTTTTCTTGCAACTTCGCGGGCAGATTGTATCGCCGGTAAAAGTAACGCAATTAATACGCCAATTATCGCTATCACAACAAGCAACTCAATAAGCGTAAATCCCCAATAAACAAAACGCCCGTTTATTGATAATTTTCTGGAATTGAGAACAAGATCATTCTGACTATTTGCCCCCCCCCCCCCTATTTTAACATCATCTTGATTTAAATTGTTACTTTTAGTCTCAGCAAGTAAATTTGATTCTAAAATTCTTTTTTTCATATTTTTTTCCTCCAACTCATTTTTGAGTATTAAAAATAGAATATCAATAATTTTTTTACCACAAAGGCAAAAAAAATAATCCACACAACTCACAAAAAATTAAATACAATATTAGATTAAAACGGAATGCTCATAACAAACTGTTTTAAACAGACCACGATCTTTACGCACAATAAACGTAACGAAAATATTTTTTCGTTTTTTTGTTAGTACGTACAATAATGCAAACTTAAATGTTGTGGAATTAGATTTGATACAACTTTATTCTGTTTCTATCATACATCGCTCAAGAAAACATAAAAACAATGATACGGCAGGTATTCTGGCTTTTGGCATAAAAACATCGACCTTCTCGTTCAGTTTTATGAGAACAATGGTCATTAGAACTGATGTTTTCTGAATAATATCAACCAATTACAGCGGCGATGACCGCTCCGGACTACACAATTGCGTTCACCGGATTCCCTGTGATTGTTACCTTACGAAAAGGGCAACAACACCGATATCAAACAAGCCAATATTCTAACCAAGAACAAATATCCGTCAAGGACTGAGAAATTACAAGATAATAATTCATTTCAACTGAGCTGTATTCTCTGCGGAAATTAATTATACAATAGCAACAGCAAATTTAAATATAAAATTGTATTAAGGAGAAATGATGCGGAAATTTTTTGTTTATTTTTTTGAAGTATAGTTTGTGAATATTTATTCGTTTTTTTAATCGTGATATTGCGGCGGTTTGTTTTTTTCTTTTTCGGCAACAGTAACAACAGATATTATTGTTTCCTTAATTTGATCCGGTAACCACGACCAGGCTTTGATTAACTTTTGTAGATTTTGATCAAGTTTAATAGAACTTTGAACATTATCGTAACAATTATTTTCACAATCTCCGTTGTTCAATTCAGCAATATCTGTGTCTTGATTCAGATTCTTGTTTTCGATTTGATCAACAACATCAACAACATCAACAACACGCAATTCCGGCATGTCTATTGAATTTTCCGACACGATTCTTAAACCATGACCGCCTCTTAAAGTATTAAGAAATTTGTCTGAATTTCCTGCGATTTTATATTTTGTCGCGTCTGCAATTTCTTGTTGCATATTGGACACTTGTAACGTAACTAACCGCAACACATCTTCGCCGTCAGCCGCTTTCTTTTTGAGTATATTGATTCGATCACACGACGGAAGAACAGGTTGCAACTCCGGCGTAACAACAGCCGGAAGCTCAAGATTGCCTACTTTAATTCCATTTTCAGACTTGCTCCGCCCATCAACCCCAATCCCAACTCCGTTTTTCTTCACACAACTTTCTACACCTGACACCGAAACTTTGCCTGTTAAATTTGTTGATGTTTTACCCGATCTTGTCAACGACGCAATCGAACGCGAAGGCTTGCTCAACGCTGCTTCAATTCGTTCACCAACATTGCCCGATGCCGATTCAAATTCATCGTTACAATCTTGGATCAAAGATACCGCGCCGATAGTTTTGGTTGTTTTTAATTGTGTGTTTGCTTTAAGTTGCGAAGTTATTTTTTGAGTTTTTGCGGTAGATTTTTGTGTAGGGTTCAGATTTTTAGGATAATTGTCCAACGGTTTTATATTCGTAACAACATTCGCAGCATTATTTTTTGTCCCTTCAGTAAGACTAATCGACGCGCGAAATGCCGCCGTCGGTTGCGATTCCAAACGAGATAAACCAACAAGACGCAAACGTCCATTTGATAATCCGCCGGAAATATCAGGTTGAAACGAACGATTCTCGTTTGCAAAAAAATCTACTATCGCCTCATTGCGATAATCTTGAAACGAAAATGCAATCGGTTGTTTAACGTCGTTAGACATAAAAATCTCTTCTCTCTTATTTTTGTGATGGCATTGATTAGAGACCGTAAACTATACTTTCACACTTTATACTGATCGTACTATAAAATTGCGGGACTCAAGAAAGTAAAAGCCTGTTGCTGATAGGTAAGCAGGTACAGGTAAACAAAATTTTAAGCGCGAACAGTTTAAAATATCACCACTGTCTCAAAAAACAAAAAATCAAGTACGATAAGTATATAAACAGTATTTACGCGGCGTCATTTTTTGATTTCATTTCCGCCCAATTTCGTTTGTAGTGAAGCGCCTCAAGCAATTCACACAGTGTCAATGTTCGATTTTCTAACTCAAGCGGAATTTCCATTCCGGGATCACAAACCAAATCAACCGTACCATCTTCGCCAATCAAATCGTCAAACTCACGCAATAATCCGTCTTGAACAGCTTGCCTGACCAGATGACCGCGAGTTGCGGATATTTCACCAGCACGCTCGCCCAAACTGTCCGCTGCACGCTTCGCCAATGCCGGAAGATACTCGCTTGCTATTTCAATTACACGAGGCGTATAAACTTTAACTTGCATTTTCAAACTCCTATTCCGAACGCACCGAATAACGCATTGACAAAATCAAAAAACAGACTTACCAATAAAGTTAAGCCGGTAAATGTTGGCGTAATTCGTAAGTGCGAACCGTTTAAAATCTCAAAAAGTAACACTTTGGACAAAACACATAATGTAGAGAATAAATATCATTCCCTACCCACCACCTGACACTTTATCGACAACAATTTGATCCTTTTATAACAATTTTGCAAATTTTAACGAATTTTAGGAAAATACGGATTTTAAACCATTTATTATTTTTGCTCATGAATGGTAACACACATTAATTGAGAATTGCCAATTTATCAGCGAGTCTTGCACTCTTTATGTATTTATGATATTTTTGGTCTTGTTTGGCGAGGGCAGTTTTGAGCTTTTTCGTACTTGACAATTTTGCAACTTGTGCGGCTTATTTATAGGAAACGGCGGTTTGATGTTTTGAGTTGCTGAATTCTAAAGTACGTTTGGTATGAGGTTGAGTTGTATCAATCCTGATTTTGTTGTAGCACAACCAATTTAGCGCAACAAAATTCTTTTTGCTCCGCATCTAACATAACCCTTAAACCCTAGAATTAAAAATGAATTATAGAACTTTTGGCAAAGATGAGCGTAAAGTTTCAGCACTTGGAATTGGCTGTATGCGTCTGCCAACAACCAGCGGTAAAACTGATGGAACAGTTATTGAGAAGGAAGCAAAACGAATGATTCGACGCGGAATTGACGCTGGTATAAATTATATTGACACGGCGAAAGTTTATCACGACGGTCGTTCTGAGGCGATTGTTGGCGATATTTTGCAAGACGGATATCGTAAAAAGGTACTCATCGCAACAAAATTGCCGCTTTGGGATGTAAAAAATAAAAACGACGCAGACAAAATTTTTGACGAACAACGCCGCGATCTCAAAACGGATCGGATAGATGTTTATTTGTTGCACAATATTCAACGCTCGTATTGGAGTACTGTACAAAAAAATAATCTGATCGAATGGGGAGCAAAAAAGAAAGAAGCCGGAGATATAGGTTATTTTGGATTTTCGTTTCACGATTCTTATGATTTTTTTGTTGATGTAGTTGACGAGTATGAAGGTTGGGATTTTTGCCAGTTGCAATATAATTACGTCGGCGAATCCGTTCAAGCCGGTCGATTAGGCGTCAATTATGCATCAAAACGCGGACTTTCTGTTGTTGTAATGGAACCGCTTTTGGGAGGTTGTCTTGCAAATCCGATTGGTAAAATGGCTGAATTATTCGAATGGAATCAACATGAAGGATTTGATTATCAACCTGTTGATTTAGCGTTGCGATGGATTTGGGATCAGCCGCAAATTTCAGTTGTTTTGAGCGGAATGTCTGCTTACAATCAGCTTGAACAAAATCTGAAAATCGCGTCAAAAAAAGATTACGACAAACTCTCAAAAGACGAACTCAGCTTCATAATGTACCTGCAACGCGTGTACGATCAATCATTGCCCATTAAATGTACAAAATGTAGATATTGTATGCCGTGTCCTGATGGAGTTGATATTCCGTTGAATTTCGAGTTGTACAACAATCATTTCGTAATGACACAAATGAAAAAAGACGCGGCAATCAATAAAATTTTATACGACTCAATGCCCAAAAAACAAAAGGCAATCAGTTGTGTAAAATGCGGTAAGTGCGAAAAAATCTGCCCGCAAAAATTACCCATTCGCAACCACATGAAAACAATACAAACCACGTTTAATTCATAAAATGTAACTATTCATCCGCTTGCTTTTTTATCGAACATATTCAAATAGTAACAACATTGTCACTAAATCGGCATTGATACGAGATTCAAATTGTCAATCATTGCTTATAGATGAATAATTGTCATTGTACTAATTTGGATTGATAGCATTGAACTACGTAATAGTACGTGGGGGGGCTTTTTTGTGGATTGGAAATAGTGTAAATTATGTGGCTTGATTGCAGAGTTGGCTTTTTTATACTGAACGTACCAAAAATTGTGTTGCTCGAAAACGTAAACGCTTGGTTTCAGTTATTTAATCAGGCGGCGGTAAACAAAATTGAAAGTGTGAACAGTTTAAATTTAAGTCTAACACTCAAGTGTGAGCAGTTTAAAACACTGATTAGTTAAGTTGTTTGTTTAGTTTATTAACCATTTTTTTTTATGAGTACATCTGACGTAGTAGTTGAGACGCGGAATTTGACTAAAGTTTATCGAGACTTTTGGGGGCGTCAAAAAGTTCGCGCACTCAAGGCACTTGACCTTGAGATAGTTCGTGGTGAAGTTTTCGGTCTTCTCGGACCTAATGGTTCAGGCAAAACAACCACGATGAAGTTATTACTTGGTCTGCTGTTTCCGACGGCAGGCGAAATTTTTATTCTTGGACGTTCCGCAACTGACGTTAAAAAGAATGAAAAAATCGGATATTTGCCGGAAGAATCTTACCTATATAAATTCCTGAACGCTGAAGAAACATTGGATTTTTACGGTCGTTTGTTCAATATGTCCGGCGCAGTAAGAAGACAACGTATCGCACAACTCATAAGTAGAGTCGGACTCGAATCTGCTAAAAAACGACAGTTGCGCGAATACTCAAAAGGTATGGCACGACGCATCGGATTAGCTCAGGCATTGATCAATGATCCTGAATTGGTGTTGCTTGATGAACCGACAAGCGGACTTGATCCAATTGGAACACGTAACATGAAAGACCTCATTCTTGATTTGAAAAAACAAGGAAAAACCGTCATCATGTCGTCCCACCTTCTTGCCGATGTACAAGATGTTTGCGACCGAATAGGAATTTTATATCAAGGTGAACTCAAAGAACTCGGACGAGTCAATGACCTCTTGCAAGTCTCAACCGAAACCGAATTCCGCGCCGCCAATCTCTCCGACGATGCAAAAAATAAAATCACAAAAATAATTGAAGACGACGGCGCA
>JAITDV010000008.1 GCA_031282385.1 Planctomycetaceae bacterium
GATGATTGGAATTCATACGAAATTATTGCCGATGATTTCAACTTCACACATAAAATAAACGGAAAAACAATGAGTATCACAAAAGATGAAGATAAAGAACATCGACGCGCAAACGGCATTTTCGCAATACAAGCTCACGTCGGTCCGCCAATGAAAGTTGAAATAAAAAATCTACGCATCAAGAAAATTACAAATAAACAAAAAGATTTGTAACAGAAAGTGGAGACTAGATATAACACAAACTCACTTTAGATAACTTCTACAAATTCATTTTGTCCACGATTTTTTACAAATTGTACATTACTTTTTTCGTGTTAATTTGTCAATTCGCGGATAAAATGAATTGTTTGAAGTTACCTAAAGTTTGTGTTTGCGTTACGTTGCTGATCGTACTATAAATTGCGGGACTCAAGAGTGTAAAAGCCCGTTTTCTGATAGTTAAGCAGGCGGAGGTTAATGAAATTTGCGAATGAAATTTAAGGTGTGAACAGTTTAATAATCATCAAATCTGAATTTTTATTTGTGCAAAAAATTATTCTATAGTAAATGCGGCGGTTTCATTTTCGTGCAATAGGCGTTGACCTTCAAGCAAAATAATTACATCTTCGCCTACTTTTCCCATACCTTGGATATATTGTGCGCTTGCGGCGTTTCCGGTTTTGGGCGGCGGCGAAATTTGTTCGTCGTCGATGTTGCGGACTTCGTTGACGGTATCTACCACCAATCCGACTTGCGAGTTGCCGATATTTACGACAACAATACATGTCCTTTCATCGTATGCTCGCGGCTCCATGTTAAACCGCAAACGCATATCGAGTACCGGTATTACTTGCCCGCGCAGATTCACAACTCCTTTGACAAATCCGGGCATATCCGGCACTTCTGTAATCTTTTGCATTCCAACAATCTCAGTAACATAACGGATTTCTATACCGTAATCTTCCTTTCCAAGCCTGAAAGTAAGATACATATTTTTCAATGTATCTTCGTTTTCGGCTGTTATCTGTTCAATTGACTCGTTCAATTTGTTAAGCTCTGCGGCTGTTACTTTGTTTTGTGGTGATGGTTGTCCACTTGACATTTTGATTTCCTCGTGTTTTTTATTATATAGGTTTTAAACTGTTAATACTTCAATTTTCGGCGTCTCTTGCAAACTTACGTATCGGAAAGCCGTTTAGGGGTAATAAGTTTTGCCGAATCCTAAAGTACATTTGTTATTAACAATTCACACAACGCAACTATTCAGTAATTATTTTCAGTAATTATTTTTTGTGATATACCGAATTCTAAATCGTGTTTCGGTACTCGGTATGTTGTCAAAAGTAAGCGAGGTATTATATCTATTCTGATAAATTTTTACCAGCAAGGAGCTCAAATGTCTGCAAAAAAAAATGACAGAAAAAAATTTATTTTGACTAATAATACAGATTCAGCCAAAATTTCCAATAATTCCAATGATATTATTGTTACGGAAAATGCGGATAATATAAATTTGCAAGACAAAATTCCAAACCCAACAACAGAAATGTGCCGCAAACTTGGGGCAAAATATTATGTTGAGAATATTGCGGAGGAAGATGAGGATGAAACGATTTTTTCTTTGGAGTCGTTGCGAAAAATGTTCATATCTGTCAAGTCCGGCGAATCCGAGCACGAATTTGCCGCCAACGTCAAAATAGCTGATTACAGTAAACAACAAAATGCCGCTAATACCAACAATAATACAGAATCCGGTAACGAAAATAACAACATTTTAAATTTGTTGGAAGAAACTGAAGAAACCGAAAATAAATCAATTACAAATACTTTTACGGAAGGAGTTGAATATACGAATGACGACGAAAACAAGGAAAATGCGGAATTCGGACACAATGAGATTTTTGAGCAAACGATTGCGGGTACAGATGACGGTGAGGTTAAGATTCCTATTAGTCCTGAATCTATTTTTGAGGCGATGTTATTTGTTGGAGATCGGGACAACAAGCCATTAAAACCGGAACACGCAGCAGAAAAAATGCGCAATGTACAACCTTACGAAATCGACAAAGCCGTAAAATCTCTAAACCGTAAATATGATTTGGCAGGATCACCATACAAAATAATTGAAGAGGCAGGCGGATACAGAATGGTGTTGCGGGAAGAATTTAGCGACATTCAGGAAAAATTTTACGGCAAAATCCGCGAAGCAAAATTGTCGCAAGGCGCAATTGATACTCTTGCAATTATTGCCTACAAACAACCAATCACCGCCGAAGAAATACAGATATTGCGTAAACAACCGTGCGCAACTTTACTCACGCAACTTGTAAGAAGAGGTCTAATCCAATTTGAAATCGAAACACAAAACAAAAAAAAGAAAATCTTATACAAAACAACACCAAGATTTCTCGAATTATTTCAACTTGACTCTATCGACGATTTGCCGGTTTCGGAAGATTTCGATTTTAGATAATTGTGGACGCGGACTATTGGGTATTGAATATTCCAAAGTAATTTCGTTTTATTTTCTACTGGTTTTCTTATGAACAAGAAAGATTTCGACGTTGTTTTCGGCGTAATCGAAACGTTTTTTGGTAATTATTTTTTTGAAAATGGCGTGTTCGCTCAACCATTGGCGGAGTTGGTGATCCAGCCCGCCGCGTGAACTGTGAAGAACAATCCATAATCGATTGTTGCCGTCGATTTCTTGATCGAGAATTGTTTGCAATCTTTCGGCGGTGTTTTCCGTTCGCAACGGAATACGCGGAGTTTTGTCGGGAATGTAATATTGTGCTGTTCCCATCAGAAAACCGGTTAAACAATCGCCGTCTTCCCAATGTTCCGCGACATATTGAAACGCCGCGCGGTGGTCTGGTCGATTGCCGTCCTGATAATAACTTATGAACGATGGGAAATTCATAAAAATTGCAATAATAACCCAAAAGACCGCAAGAATAAAACGTAAATGAAATTTTGCACGTACATCAGAAACAATTGGTTGTAAAAGGAAAAGGTAAATTTCTCGAATAAATATTGAGGCGGTTATGAGAAATGGGAATATAAAAAGGAATCCATAAAAAGGATTATAAATGATTTTGAGGGGTAACAAAAAAACGGAAACTCCCGATACCATAACAAGGGTAAGCCAATAACAGTTACCATAACCTTGAAGATTTAATAGGGCAACCCCTGCGCCGAGTATTGCGAACAAGAACAATGACCATCCGAGCATGTTGACGAATGCCATTGCCGCATGTAACGGCGTATAACCCCAACTTGAAGAATCATTCCATGAAACCGCCAACGGAACAATATGGAAAACAAAAATTCCAAGCAACACAACCGACCACGCTGTCAAGACCAATATTATCTTTCCCTCTTTACCGGAGAACAAAGTTTGATTGGAATTTAATGTTGACCCAATTTGAACACAAATGCCAATGACAACTCCACCCCATATAATTCCGCTAAGAGAATTGCTCAAAACCATGACAATTGCAAACACACCCAACCAAAAAACGGCGGTCAAGGAACGCCGCACGGCAACTTTTGCCCCTAAGAGAATCACCACAGAAACAAGCAGGAATGATTGAATATAAAAACGGTTACATTGACTATGCAAAATATGTTCCGGCAAAAGCATGACAAGCAACGCAAGAATCAACGCACCGGCAAAACCGATTAATGGTTGCGCTAAAAGGAAAATAACGCCCACATTCAAAGTTCCTAATATTGCCATCAAAAAACGTGAACCAAATTCATCTTCGCCGAACAGTTGATAACCCAACCAATGGACAGTATACGACGCGAAAAGTAATCGTGGTAAACGATAATATTGTGTATCTTCCGGTTTAACTGTTCCGCCGCACAGATATTCATCGGGAACCGGAGTTTCACCGAAAAAGACTTTGGTTTCCAATATAGTAAAGAGTTCGTCGTAACCGAATGACCACGTCCCAAGATTGTAGAACCGTAACGTTCCAGCAGAAAGAATCAATAACAGAAAAATAATTGAGAGTGGAGATCGGAAAATGGATAGTACCGCAAGAGCATTATAACCACAACAATAATCATTCCGTTTGTATGTTTCACTTTCCATTTGTAACTTTTCACTCTCCATTAGTAACTCTCCATTCTTAACGATTAAGTGAGGTTAGGCGATCCCTTTGCTAAAGGGACGTGCTGGTTGAAATTGATTCGGCGCCGGAAGGTTTGCATGTCAATTCAATAACCTTCAACAAAGGAATTGCCGACCTTAACTCCAACTCAAAATATGTTTTTTCTATACTGTCCGTACTATAAATTACGTGACTTTAAGCCTGCTTTCCGATAGGTAAGCCAGGCGAAGGTAAATGAAATTTAAAGTGTGAACAGTTTAAAAATAACTGTCCGGTAACTTCAAGATAAATGCCAACTGCCGAGTTAATGGTTGTGGGAACCAAGCCGATAATGTTAAGACCAATTCAGGCGATAGAAATGTTGCGATTTGTTCACGGCAATTCTTTGATTTCCAATACCAATCCAATAACCAGCATTTTTGCTAATGCTATCATTTTTTGTGAAATGTACAATACAAGTCTATTGATTTGTTTCATTGTTATTGATTTGTTGTATGTATTCTTTGTATAGTTCGATGAATTTATTTTGTTCGATAGCTGTTTTTGCTTTTGCGATTAAGCGTTGGTAGTAGGTTAGGTTGTGGATTGCAAGCAGTATTGGACCTAGCATTTCACCTGCGATAAAAAGATGTCTCAAATATCCGCGGCTTCTTCTACATGCCGGACAAGGACAATTTTCATCCAGAGGCTTGTTATCTGTTTTATATTTTGCGTTTCTCAAACGAATTGCTCCATTGTCCGTAAACGCAAAAGCGTTTCGTCCGTTTCGTGTCGGCATTACGCAATCAAATAAATCAACCCCGCGCAAAATCCCGTTCAAAATATCAACCGGCGTACCAACTCCCATAAGATAACGCGGTTTCTCTATCGGCATGTACGGTAACGTGAAATCCAATGCCTCATACATTTGCTCCGCAGTCTCGCCAACACTCAATCCGCCAATCGCATAACCCGCAAAATCAAGCTCCGAAAGCATCTCAATACAATCACGCCGCAACACCGGATCAAGCCCGCCTTGAACTATCGCAAATAATTTTTGATAAGAATGATTCGCAGATGCCTTACAACGTTTTGCCCAACGCACACTACGCAACATCGCATCTTCGATTACTTTATGCTCATTGGGCAACGCAACAACATGATCAAGTACCATTGCAATATCACTGCCCAACGTCTCTTGAATTTTTATAGAATGTTCAGGCGATAATTCAAATTTACTACCGTCAATATGTGATCTGAAAATTGCGCCTTGCTCATCAATTTTCATAATTCGTGCGAGAGAAAATATTTGAAATCCGCCGCTGTCAGTCAGAATTGGTTTTTGCCAGCCGGTAAATTGATGAAGTCCGCCAAGTTCACGAATCACATCTTCACCAGGACGCAAAGACAAATGATACGTGTTGCCAAGTATCATTTCAGCACCTGTAAGTTCAAGTTGGGAAAGCTCTACTCCCTTAACAGTTCCAAGAGTGCCAACCGGCATAAACGCCGGTGTCTCAACAAATCCATGTACAGTTTCAATACGCCCCCGACGCGCTCCGCAAAAATTATCCCGATGAAGTAGTGTAAACATATTTCTATACCAAATGCACGTTGGAATTATATCGTAATATGCTGTTTGTACTATAAATTACTTGACTCAAGAGCGTAAAAAACTGCTTTCCGATAGGTAAACAGGCGAAGGTAAATAAAATTTAAAGTATGAACAGTTTAAAATTACTTGGAGCGTTAGAATTATTTACCGCAATTGGGCAACCAATTCTCAAAGTATCTATTCAGCCGTGTGTTTCCTGTCGTCAACAATTTTGTTACCCTAGCCCAATATACTGTTCATACTATACAAAAACTGCTTTCAGATATGTAAACAAGCAAAGGTAAAGGAAATTATGTTATTCTGCACTTATTTATTGGGCTTGGGGGAAAGAATTGTTAACAACAAAAAACACACGTTACTGAATAGGTTACATTTTATTTTACTTGTTTAACAGTGAGTTTAGTTTATTTATTGCTTGATTTAAACGGCTTTTGATTGTACCAAATGGAATGCCAAGAACTTCCGCCGCTTCACGATAAGGCAATCCTTGAAAATAAACCAAGTACAACGTTTGACGCAAATTTTCCGGCAACCGTTGCATTGCCTCACGAACTCGACATGCTTCTTCGTCGTTGATTGTGTCGCTTAGCGGGTCGGGCAAATTACTTTCAACAGTGTCACTTATTGTCATGCCGTTTTCATCGTTACCTGAATCGTCGATACTAATTAACCGAAACCGCTTACGAATTCGGCGACGTACCCGCAACAAATCTATCGACTTGTTTGTAGCTATTGCGTAGAGCCAAGGACGGAATTTGCGACCGGATTCGAATTGATCACATTTCAAATAAACTTGCAAGAAAGTCAATTGAAATACATCTTCCGTACTGCCCAAATCGCCGACATAGTTCCGAATATAATTGAACAACTCACGTTCATAACGCCGTACCAACTCTTCAAAAAGCTCACGTTGCCGCGTCTCGCGAAATTCAAGCAATAACGTTTCATCTGAGTAATTTGCGTAATCTTCCGTAATTTTAGTTGCGTCATTGGCAACACAACTCACAACACGATCCGCTATACGATTTTTAATATTTTTTGTAACTTTATTTACCGATCCGTGTTCAAAATTATCGGATCCTACCGACGGTGTGTCAAAACGCGGATGTACCGCTAATCTAACAGGATTTTCTACGTTTATATTTGTACGTTGATCCGCGTCATACACGAAACAACTGTTATCAATTTTCACTGCACAATTCATATCTCACCTCAACCTTTCTTAAAAATTTTCGTTAATCTGCGACAGACATTGATTATCTGCTTCCATAAAATGCACTTTAAAATCCGCAACTCAAAATCGGCTTAAAATTATTTCTGCGTAGATTGTTAAAGTTTCAAGTGCATGTTGTTAAAAATCAATTATGATCAATAACTCACCTCAATGACCGCCCAACTTCACTACACTCTCAAGGCTGAAAATTATATTCCAACCAAGTCATACTGGCGATACCCCACATAGAAAGTTTATAAAACATTTACCATGCCAATAGTATTGCAAAATTTAAGTTTTTTATACAACTTATTTATTTGTAAGAAAATATTTTTTCGTTCCCACAAATCTTCTGCCATTTTGATGCAAACCATATTTTGTAAAAATTTCAATTTCACTACAAATCACAGATAAATAAGGCAAAAAAAATAAAACAGACAAAATAAAATATGTCATTTTTCCAATACCAGACTGTAACTTTGTCAACTTAAGGTAACTTTAAAAAACCTATTTTTGACGAAATTATCGAAATTTTCAGGATAGACAAATTTAGACAATGAATTTATTTTATCCGCGAATTGACACGAATTTGCACAAATTATTTAATTGTCCCTGAAAAAGTTTTTTTGTTGTTTTAATGGGAGCCAACTTGTTCGTGGCGAGTTCGTTTGAGCATCTGAACGGGAACTCATGGTCAATTAATTTTGTTGATAATATTTGCAAGGTTTTAAAGAAAATCTCGGATAAAACAATAACTACCTTGCAAATTATAACACTAAATCAACGCGAAAAATTTATCCCGCATAAAAACGGTAATTTTTCACCGTGTAAAATAGACGTCTATGTTTTTTACATAATAACAATTTTTTAGTAACTATTCAAGGCAACCTTTCGCCGAAAGGTTGCCTTGTAATTGTCTATTTTAAATACATAAAAATTAAATATTTTCCTATGCCTTGAAAGGGCGGCAAGAGATGGCACCTGTTTTCGTATTGATTTCACAAAAAATAATCAATTGTTTCATCAATATCCGTCACCCTTTCAGTGTGCAAAAAAATATCGTCTCATATTGATTGAACGATTATAAAATAGACAATTACTTCAAGACTGTTTTTTACTCCGCAACATTAACTTTTAATTCTACCGATTGGTTGCTAACTGTTAAATCCAGCGGGCTGGTGTTTTGAGATTGAAATTTTTTGGGAATCACATCGTTTTTTTCCAAAAAAGCATTTCTCTTGATCGCCCAATCTTGCTGTTCCTTCATCGGCAACGAAGTTTCTTCAGGTTTCCATCGTAAATCTTCGGGAAAATCAATGTTTTTTGAGAGAATCACTTTGTATTCTCCTGACGCAACACCATTACCGGAAAGATCGCGGATTTTTGTCACAATCACGGCAACACCATTGGAATCAGTCACTCCGCTGCAACCGCGAAGTGTTTGCGGCTGTTTATTGACCAGCGAAACAACAATACCTTCAAGCGGTTTGTCGTTTTCTGTTACTGTCACTGTAACCGGATATAACCCTTTTAATTCTGGCGGTGTTTGCGAGCAACCAATGGCGAAAAATAATAACGAGAGCATTACAAAATAACGCATTTTTACCTTTCTATTTTGTTTGAGGATAAATTTCATTGAAAAAATTAAACGTCAGAACGAATATTGTTAAGAGTTAAAAACGAAAATTTCACTTGTGGCATTTTTCGTTTTTAACTCTTAACTTTCTTCCGATCTGTTTACAACGATTTTGCTTCACCGCCGTCACGGGTTCCGAGTGCGCCCCAAATTCCGAATGGCGATTCGCCGCTAACTTCGCCCACGGGATTGGCAGTAGGAAATGTATCGGCTGTGCCGGAATCAATGTTTTCTGAAATAAATTTGACGGAAGCGTCAAGCATTGCAACATTGACTCCGCCGTTGTGATAACTAGTTGCCGAAACCGTGATATTCCAGTTATTCGCTCCCAACGCAGCACTTGGAGCATTCGGTGGAAATGTTGTCAGAAATGCGATTCCTTGCATATCGCCTCCCGCATAATTCCAACCGCTATCAGCTCCTTTTCCTGCTTCAAAATTGGTAACATTATATTTTCCGTTTGTTATCAAGTTATACACGGCTTGCCTGCTAACAAGTATGGACGGATTTCCTGAAGTACCGGGGAAAGTACCAGAGGTTGAAGAAGCACTCCAAATACTTGTGCCGGTAATCGTTGGAAAATTTGTGAGAATTTTTCTCGATGCATCCAAAGCATTACAAATTGCCCGTTCCCCAAAAGCTAAAGTATTGCTTGTTCCGTCGTGAATGGACGCAAAACTCAAATTCGATTTGTTAATG
>JAITDV010000017.1 GCA_031282385.1 Planctomycetaceae bacterium
AAAAACCGCCTTTAACTCCTCCGAGACCACCCCTAACCCCTCCGAAGGAGGGGAATAAGAAGAGGTCTCCGAAGGAGGGGAATAAGAATACGCCTCCGAGGGAAGCGAATTATTCCCATCCTTCGGAGTGAGGGGAATTATTCCACTCCTTCGGAGGGGGCAGGGGTGGTCTCCTACAGGTTAGCGAAAAGGTCTATTATCAAAATTAATTGACAAGGAGTACCCATTCAGATGCTCAAACGAACTCGCCGCAAACAAGTTGGCTACCATTAAAACAACAAAAAGACTTTTTCAGGGACAACTAGATATGTTTTTCGGAGTTGCCATAATATTTGAGGGATTGACGGAATTTTAATTTTTGAATAAGATCGGCAACATTATGTTGCTTATTTGTCAAATATATACTCTGTTTGTACTGTAAATTGCATCAAAAGAGTAAAAACCTGTTTTCCGATAAGTAAACAGGCAAATGTAAATGAAAATTAAAGTGCAAACAGTTTAAAATGGATCGTCAGCGTTCGTCAACTTATCCTTTATACTTAAATCACACTTGAATTTTTTGGTTTTAAACCGTTCACACTTTAATTTCGTTACTTACAAAAATAAAACCGAATTTTAAAGCATGAAGAGTATAGTTATTGATTCACGATTTTCCTATGTCAACACCAATTCGTTTTTTTTGTAAACATTGTCAATTGATGATGAAGGCAAGTTCTCTTACTTCCGGTAAGACAGTTATTTGTCCGCAATGTTTGAAGAAAATTGTTGTGCCTCATAAATCGGATCGGAAGGCAGAACAACTTTATCTTAACATGAAACAAAATGGAGGTAGTGTTGTAGCAAAAACTTCACAACCTCAAAAAAAACAATCGCCGGCAAATTTCGTTACTCTTGAAAAAGATGAAGTTGACAAATGGATAGATGACTTTTGGACATCGTTACCAGAAGACGACACTCGCGGCGAATCTGAGATTTTGCCTGAAACAACAAACAAAAACTCTACCGTAACAAATAAAAATATCCAATATAAAAATATCCAATACAAAAATAACACACAACAAAATCAGACTACAACAGATGAACAACACACCATTTTGCACAACAATAAAAATTATTTACTTACCATATTATTAGTTTTTTGTATTAGTTTTGCGGCGGGTTTTGTTACTAGTAGTTTTTTGATTGGCGGTAAAACGAGTTTATTAGCTGATTCAGATAATAAAAATAATACGGTAGATAAATCTGTTATTCGAGTCGAAGGTAAATTATCGTACAAAAATGAATTCGGAGTCAAAAAGCCCGACGCCGACGCAACAATTTTATTTATTCCGGCGGAGGCACGGACTGCTATTCCAATTTCTTCTGACGGATTCAGAGCAGCCAACGGAACTTTGGATCCAAACAACGACAACGTACAACGAATAACAGAATTAGGCGGAATTGTACAACGAACCGGAGCAGGCGGAGAATTTAAGTTTTCGCTTAAATCGGAAGGAAATTATGTTGCGATTATGATTTCGTCTCATGTTAAACGTACCAACGTAACACAACTACCGCCCGAAATCATCAACTACCTGAAAAAATTTTTCCGTAATCCCGCCGGCTTGATCGATGACTTCCGTGTTGAAAAAGATGAATACAACATCAAAGGCGGAACTCAGATTATTCACAAAACTTTTGAATAATAAATAATAGTGAATCTCTCAAAAAAATTTTTTTAGATTTGGTTAATTTCGGTCGGCTGAATCGAAATTATACTCATCACAATTGAAATTTTGTTTTTAAAAGAAAACCGAATATCCAAGAGTAAATAATTAATGTATAGAATAACGTTTAATTTTTATTATTATCATGTGTAATTCAGATCAATCTGATTCATCAAAACAGACGTTGCGTGAACGTTTGCAAGATTTTCGTAACGATTTTAACTTGATTGAAAACGAGTTGGGGCGTTTGATAGTTGGTCAATCCGGTGTTATTCGTGAGGTTGTTATTGCGTTGATTGCTGGCGGACATGTGTTGTTGGAAGGAGTTCCTGGTTTGGGCAAGACGTTGCTTGTCAGGACATTGGCGGAAGTGATAGAGGGTAAATTTTCGCGAATTCAGTTTACGCCGGATTTGATGCCGGCAGATTTGACCGGCACAAATATAATGAACAGATCAGTTGACGGAAACAGTTATTTTGAATTTCAACAAGGTCCCGTGTTTTGCAATTTATTGTTAGCCGACGAAATCAATCGCGCAACACCAAAAACTCAAGCAGCATTGCTTGAATCAATGCAGGAATATTCGGTCACTGTCGGCAAAACAACGCACAAGTTACCTGAACTTTTTTTTGTGTTGGCGACGCAGAATCCGATAGAAATGGAAGGTACGTATCCGTTGCCCGAAGCGCAACTCGACAGATTTTTTGGCAAAATAATTTTTCCATTTCCGACTTCTGATGAATTGTTTCAAATCATCAACAGAACAACAACAGTAACGTTGCCAAAAGTAAAAACAACTATTCCAACTTCGCGAATTATTGAAATGCGTCAACTTGCGCGTGAGATTACTGTTGCGGATGAGGTTACACGTTTTGCGGCGGAATTGATCATGCGAACACATCCGGGGTTAAGTAATTCGAATTCAGTTATGAAACATCCGGCTTCAGAAAAATTGGTGGACAAATATGTTCGTTACGGCGCAAGCCCGCGCGGCGCACAAGCGTTAATGTTGGGTGCAAAAGTAAGAGCAATTTTAGATACAAGGTTTAATGTCGCCAAAGAAGATTTAATTGCAATAATGCCGATGGTATTGAGACATCGAATCATTCTTACATTTGAAGGCGAAGCAGAAAATATCACAACAGACGAAATTATTGCAACAATTATTAAAGACCAATAGACAATCCTATACTGCTCGTACTATAAATTGCGTGACTCAAAAGCGTAAAAAACTGCTTTTCAATAGGTAAGCAGGCGAAGGTAAAGAAAATTTAAAGTGTGAACAGCTTAAATGTATTATTAAAACATTATACTCTTCATACTCATTACATTTGAGTTGTCGGTTTTTAGTTGTAATAGTAGAATCGATCTGAAAATGATGTTGTCCAACACCAGATTTATTGCAATGGAGTCAAAGAATAGTTGACGATAAAAAAAACAAGATTGAATAGTTAAAAAAATAGTAATATTTCAGTGGAATTAGTATTTTGAGTTAATTGATCAATAAATCTATTTTTAGCCGCGCTAGCGGCGGCATTATCAGTCCAGTGTAGTAAATAATGCCGCCCTTGCAGGATTTAGGAAAGTGGAGGTAATCTATCGGCGGTTACGCTGCGCTTCACTGCCGGTTATTCATGATGTTATCCCTGCGGAGCTTGCAATGAAAAAATTGATCTTATAATACTTATATTACTCATTGGTCTTGCCTTAAAAAAATGAAAATTCCACTGAAATATTTCAAAAATGTAGCTATTCAGTGATTGAAACTCAATCTTGTCGGCAATAATTAATGAAATGATTCTCGAAATTTAGTACCATGTTTAACTTTGAATTTTTGAAAACATTGGAGTATCTCCTTTTAGTTTCACGTCGGACAATTCGTCGCGGCAGTGCGGGAGATGGAATGGCAGGCGATGTGAAACTTTTTTCAAGCCGAAAAAAACAACACTTAGGCAATGGGACAGAATTTGCGGATCATAGAGTTTACGTTCCCGGTGATGATTTGCGGCATTTGGATTGGAATTTATTTGCGAGGTTGGAAGAACGATTTATCAAGCGGTTTGAAGTTGACGAGGATATTAATATTTATTTTTTGCTTGACTGTTCCAGAAGTATGCAGGCAGGAACAGGTAATCAAAATAAATACAATTATGCAAGACGACTTGTTGCTTCGCTTGCGTATATTGCGTTACATGATTTGAATCGTGTTGGAGTAGTTTGTTTTGCCGATGGAATTTGTGAAACCTTTGCACCGGTGCGCGGCAATGGAAAATTTCTTAATCTGCTTAAATTCCTTGAACAAACAGAACCGTCGGGCAATGTAACCGATATTCGTTTATCCGTTGATGAATTTATTCGGCGAACAAAACGAGTTGGTGTTGCGGTGATTGTGAGTGATTTTTTTGATCGCGGCGGTTTTCAATTTGCGGTTGATAAATTACGTTACAATAAATTTGAACCGCTGATTATTCAACTTCATACTGATTTTGAATCTGACCCGCAATTAGAACCGGCGTTGCGATCTTTAATGCGGACAAATTTTACTTTGATAAGTATTGAAAACGAATCTGTAACAGATAACAACGAAATAAATGTAACGATAAATGAATCAATATTAAATCAATACAAAGAATGTTTTGCAGATTTTCTCTGTAGTATCAGAAAATATTGTATCGGGCGCGGTGTGGATTATATGATTGCGGGAACATCAGTTCCATTTGATGAGTTGGTTTTACAAATGATTCGTAACGGCACTATTACTAAGACAAAATATTCGTAACAAAAATGTACAGATCATCAATTTTGATTTTTTTGTTTTTTAATCCGGTTTATGTTTGTCATATCCCTAAAGTCTCTTTTGTCCATTATATTGTTCGTACTATAGATTGCGTGACTCAAGAGCGTCAAAGCCTGCTTTCCAATAGGTAAGCAGGCGAAGGTAAAGGAAATTTAAAGTGAGAACAGTTTGAAAAGTCTATTATTTGGCTCGCTTATAGTATTGATCGAAAAGATACAACATATATTTAGTTGTCCCTGAAAAAGTCTTTTTGTTGTTTTAATGGTAGCCAACTTGTTCGCGGCGAGTTCGTTTGAGCATCTGAATGGGTACTCCTTGTCAATTAATTTTGATAATAGACC
>JAITDV010000042.1 GCA_031282385.1 Planctomycetaceae bacterium
AATTGAATAAAATTTGACCACAAGTCCTTTGTATAAAAAGAGTTATAAATTTTGCAAAAGTCCAGATAAAATTCATCATATTGGAATCATTGTTCCAAACGAAGAACAGGTCAATTTTCTCCTACAACTGATGGGATTTGAATATGGACATTCCGTTTACGTTAAAAAATATCAGTCAACATGTATTTTCCTAGAAGTTGAAGCTGGCGATTATTTAATCAATTTTTTATCACCAACAATGACTCGTGGTATTATAATTGAATTTGTCCAAAAAAAGAAATTTTAAATCATGTTTTTGTTATCAATTTTCAAAACTATACTAAAAATCGCCACAAGGTGGTCTTTATTTCTGGTAAATCAAGACCACCTTGTAGCAGTTTTGAGTATAGTTATAAAAAAGCAAAAGAATACGACATACCAGTAACATCAATTGATGACTACGTACAAGAAAATTCTCTTAACGTCGGTTTAATAAAATTAGATGTTGAAGGTGCAGAAAGCAATGTTATCGAAGGTGCAATCAATACAATTAAAACACAAAAACCACTTTTGATAATTTCTATTTACCATACACCAAAGGATTTTTTCGAGATAAAACCAAAATTAGAAAATTTGCAACTCGGTTACCACTTTTTGATCAGACACGTTACTCCTGTACAAACAACAACTGAAGTTTGTCTGCTAGGTTATCCCGAATAAATAAAAGCAAATGCAGCTGTCTATTTGATAATACCAATGAACGCTAATCTGTACAGATTGAATCCGGTTTGTTGACAGGATAGACAAAATTTTCAGAATTTTCAAATAAAAAAGTTGTTTGTAAATTTTGGAAATTATGCTGGTTTTGTTAATTTGCCATAACAATTCAGTTGCGTGACGTAGGCATTCTGCAACGAATTGTTATTTATTTTTTACAATAAAATCTACATTATCTATTTGAATTTGATTGATTGTTCTGAATTTTGTGATGCGGGTTTATTACTCTTTTTTACTCTCTATTGTAAAATTTATCCGCACAATTATAATCGATACAAGTTTTATTTGCGTTGTTTACTTTTGTTGTTTACTTTTAGAGTTATTGGCAGGCGGGCGATTTTTTGTAACGATTAGATTAATGAAGCGGGCGGGCAAATTTTTTTAATTGGTGTAAGAAATCTATTTGTCCGTAATTAGAATTGAAAAAAAATATTTCAAAAAACGTAAAAAATGAGTGTGAATAATAGAGGTGAATCATTTGCCGGACTTTCTGTTGCGATGATTACTCCGTTTAAAAATGGTGAAGTGGATTACGGCAAATTGGAAGAACAAGTACAATACCAAATCGATGCCGGTACAACGGCAGTTGTTCCGGTTGGGACAACAGGCGAATCTCCGACATTGTCTTACGAAGAACACGAAGGTGTAATTCGTGCCGTTGTAAATACGGCAAAAGGCAAAATTAAAGTAATTGCCGGAACAGGTTCAAATTCAACCGACGAAGCAATCTATCTAACAAAATTTGCAGAAAAAGCCGGCGTTGATGCCGCGCTGCTAGTTGCGCCTTACTACAACAAACCAACACAGGAAGGTTTCTACCAACACTACAAAACTGTTGCTGAAAATGTTGGTATTCCTATTTGCATCTATAATATTCCGTCTCGATGCGGAAAAAATATTGAACCTGAAACGATAATACGCCTTGCCGAAATCCCGAACATTACATTGATCAAAGAAGCAACCGGCTCAATGGATCAAACGTCAGCAATTATTGAGAATACAGATTTAACTGTTTTGAGCGGTGATGATAGTTTAACGTTACCGATAATGTCGATTGGCGGTCGAGGTGTAATTTCAGTTGTAGGAAATATTGTGCCGCAAGAAGTAATAAAATTATGCAAGGCATTCGACAATGGAGATATTAATGTTGCAAGAGAAATTCATTACAAAATTTTCAAATTATGCCGTAACATGTTGACATTATCAACAAACCCGATCCCAATTAAAGCAGCAATGAAAATACTTGGACGTGATACCGGCGAATTAAGATTGCCGCTAACTCCATTGACGCAAAATGAAGAACTAAAACTAAGAGAAACTCTAACAACTCTCAAATTGAGCAACTAATGCAAATCTTATGTATGACCATCAATATTTTATGCGTCAAGCGATTATCGAAGCACAAATTGCAGCATCCGAAGGTGAAGTGCCTGTTGGGGCTGTGATTGTACACGGCAATCAAATAATCGCCTCCGCACACAACCAACGCGAACAACTCAAAGACCCAACCGCACACGCAGAAATGATCGCAATCACACAAGCAACAGAATCATTCGAATCATGGCGACTCGAAAATTGTACAATTTACGTTACACTTGAACCTTGCCCGATGTGTGCCGGCGCTATTTTACAAGCACGGGTTAATACTTTAGTTTACGGTGCAGACGACCTTAAATCCGGCGCAGTTAAATCTTTGTTCAACCTGCTAAATGACCCGCGATTAAATCACCGTTGCAACATAATTTCAGGAATATTAGCCGAACAATGCGGAACTCTTTTGACAGAATTTTTCAAAAAGAAACGATAACTTAACGCAATTTCAGAACACAGAATTCGGAGTTGCGACGGCATATTAGGCTATTTCTAAAAGTTTATTTTTACAGAATTTTAAACTGTTCGCACTTGAAATTTCCTTTACCGCCGCCTGCTTACCTGTCGGAAAGCAGGCTTTTACGTTCTTGAGTCTCACAATCTATAGTACGAACAGTATTGTAACTATTCAGCCGTGTGTTTTTTGGCTTGCAAGAATCCTGCAACTGAATAGTTACTTTTATAGTACGAACAGTAAGAATTACTTGCCGAATATTTCAACTAAAGCAGGTTCTATTGCTTCCGCCCAAAGTTTATAACCGGCTTCATTAGGATGAAGGCTGTCAGGCATGATCGCTTTGGGCAAGATATTATTTTCGGCAAGAAACACTTTATTTATATCGAGCAATTTTACATTCTTATTCGACTTGAAAAGTTCGGGCAAAAACTTATTTATCTCATCAACTTTCTTTCTTAATTTGCCGTCCGGTTTTTCATCTCTTGGGAAAACGTGCAGGACAATAATCTTGATATCAGGATATTGTTTCTCCAATTTTTCGACGATAAGTTTTATTCCGTCAGCGGTTTCTTTTGGTGTTGATAAATTTGATCCGATGTTGTTTGTTCCGATCATTATTACGGCGGCTTTCGGATTAATTTTATTCAACGGCATGTGTTCAAGCCGCCAGAGAACATGTTGAGTTTGATCGCCTGAGAACCCCAAATTGATCGGATTTCGTTTCGCGTAATATGCCGCCCAAGTTTTTTTCCCCGCGTTTTCCCAACCATGAGTGATCGAATCGCCGATCATAAGCAGGTCAATTTTACCATTTTCCATTTGTACAATATTTGCGACAAACCGCGATCCCCACCAATTATCACCTCGCGCCGCCGGTTCAATTGCGCGATTCTGCGCAAAAACATCCGTACTTGCCATAATCAAAATAACGGCAACAAATAGTGGGAATAAAATTGTAAAACAGTTAAAGATTTTAGTTGATTGTGTTGAATTGTTGATAGTTTTCATTTTTTCATTTTGGGTTAATGTTTAAGTTTGTTGTGAACAGACACACAAAATTTTCCTGCAACTGTTACATTGACAGTTCTCTGAAATTTAAACGTTCACATTTGAAATTTCGTTTACCGCCGCCTGCTTGCCTATCAGACAACAGACTTCATACACTCTTGCGGTACACGATCTATAAGACGAACAATATAACAAAGTAAATAAACATTGCAATCAGCACAAAAAATTATTAATTATTATGTTTGAGTAACAGAATAGTTGCCGATAAAAAACTCTCGACGGAACTGAATAGATACAATATTTTTATAAACTTTATTTTTATAAACTTTCTCGGTTGTGTTTTTTTTGAAAAGGTATTTGATTTTGGTAAATGGTTTCGGCGGGATTGGTTTTATTACCGTATTTAACGCGGATTGTTTTATTGTTCTGATCGACTTTTTGCAAATTTGTAAACTCTAAAATCAATGACTCACCAAGTTGTAAAATTTCATCATCAATTTCATCTGTTCCAATAATCATTACCGTTGGGGCGTTGAAAGATTCCGGCTTGAATAATATTGCCGGTTTAGCATCGGATTTATTGTACAAATATTCAATTGTATTACATTGGCTTTCGTTTCTTGCAATAACCGCCTTCAATTTCGGACTCAAACGTACTTGACGTCCTGCATTCAAAACTTCCGCATCCCAATTTGACGGATTCAATTCGTATTTGAATAAATCCACAACACGCGGTGCATAAGATTTTTCACACAAAGCGCAACCTGTCGAAGGTTGCGGAATCTTCTTTATCCCCAGCCGTTTCGCCAACACGACAAGATGCCCGCGACCTCTACCCGTGTAACCATACAACCTGCCTCTGTTGACTAAATCCAACTTCTCCGCCTCTGTCGGTTCAAGTACAACCGCCGTCAAAGGACGAACCAAAAATCCGCCTAAACCCGATTCACGCGCAATCAAATTCAATTGATGCTGCATTTGACTGTTCGGACGTTGCCCCGTAATCTCGCCCGTCGCAACAAAATTCGCTTCACGTTCACGCATAACATCCGCCGCAACACGACACATCGCTACTCTACAATCAACACACGGATTCACCGCTTTGCCATAACCCCATTGAGGATTCGCAATCAGCCGAATATACTCATCACCCGTCCTGTGTAAAATCAATTCTATCCCCAACGCTTCAGCTTGTTCGCTGGCAATTGCAGACGCATCATGAAACGGCGTTATAAAATTCAATCCCACAACTCCAATACCTTGATCCAGCAACACCTTCGCCGCCAACGTACTATCAAGACCACCGGAAAATAACACAATACTATTAACATTCGCCATAACAACTATCTTTTTAAAATTCGTAATTCAGATTAATTCAAATTAATTCACTCTTGTTACATCAAAAATAACTATTCAATTGCATGTATAAAATTTGACAACGTATTTAATCCTGAAGGAACATTGCATAACACGCCGCCGCATCACAACGGGACAAAATCCACATAAAATCATCGCATTGAAAAGGTACTTTCTGCTCGTACTATAAATTACGTGACTCAAAAGCGTAATTCATGGTACGAGCAATGTAACCTAATTTTCCGATTATTTCAGAATTTGTGAAGTAGCAGACTCTGATCAACTCAATATAAGGCAGGCAACCTTTTGCCAAAAATTTTTTCACAAGGTTATAGCGGCGATAGCCGATTGACTTTATGTACGAATGGAAATCTGCGACTCATGCCGTTTCAAAATTCTGGTAGATCAAAATAACAGAGCAAACTTTAACCGGCTAGCCTATCGCACCAAAGTTACTATACTGTTCGTACTATAAAAAATTGCGTGACTCAAGAGCGTAAAAGCCTGCTTTCCGATAGGTAAGCAG
>JAITDV010000070.1 GCA_031282385.1 Planctomycetaceae bacterium
TTCACGTAGAGCTGCCGACTGAATAGTTGTTAATTTTGTTGATTATCGGATTCAGCGTCAACTACTTCGACTATTGTTCTGTGTTTAGTGAAACCGTGTAGTAATGCGAGATCAAAAAATAATTGTAAACCTGCGCGTTCTTCATTGCCTAATTTGTAGATAATTGATTCTGTCAAATACGTTTTAACAAGATCGCGGGGTAATGTTAATTTTTTTTGTTCGTTGTATTTTTCGTTGAGCAAATTATCGATGTTATTTGTTGCGCGGTCTCTGGCGCGTTTACAAGCCTGAATGTATTCTTGATTTGTCCAAACTCTTGTCTCACAACTTGCCCACGTTGCAAAAACAAAAGGTAAACCTGTTTTCTCAAACCACAACTCGCCAAGATCATATTGGTGAGTCCAATGTTTGGACGGATTATAAGCCAACGCTGCATCACCCACGACAACAAAAGCATCCGCCCGACAATCATCAAACGAATGCTCCACATCAATACGATACACTACAGGTCGCAATCCAAAATAATGCAACAACAATAACTCACACATCAAAACACTACTGCGAGACGAAATATCAAGCGCTAAAGTACCTATCTCTTCAATCGGCTTTCTTGAAATCAACCTCACACTACGAACCAAACCTTTGCACGCAATACAACAATCACTAACAATCCTGACGCGTGATAAATTCATCAACTCCGCCGACGGTAACAACGCCAAATCAATATGACATGTCATCAATCTCAATCTTATAGTTGCCGGTTGCCAATCCGATATAATCGCACCGGATAATTCTTGCGGTAAAAAATGAACAAGAGGCCACGAATTACAACGTAAATGTTGAAATGCTCCAATCAGAAGCGGCGAAGTTATACTCGCCGTTTTTTCTCGATCAACTCCACGTTCTTTACGCATTCACCAACTCCTTAAACCCAACACGACAACTTCGGATAAACTGTTCATACTATAAATTAGACCTTTTCTCTAACCTAAAAATACATCAACGCAACAAAAAAACTACAACAAAAAAAAGCCTTTAACTCCTCCGAGACCACCCCTAACCCCTCCGAAGGAGGGGAATTATTCGCCTCCATCGGAAGGCGTATTCTTATTCCCCTTCATCGGAGAGAGCTTCTTATTCCCCTCCTTCGGAGGGGTCAGGGGTGGTCTCCTACAGGTTAACGAAAAGGTCTATTGCACATTGCACAACTCAAAAGCATAAAAGCCTGCTTTCCGATAGGTAAGCAGGTGGCGGCAAAGGAAATTAAAGCGTGAACAGTTTAGAATCGTTCTTCAATTATTCGACGTCGGCTGTATCTTTTTGTGATTTGGTTTTAGTTTTTTGTTTTTTGTTGTTGCTTGTTTTTTTTCCTACGCGTACATTGGAAGCGGCATTTTTGTTGCGCAAAGCCCTTTCTACCAATTGAACGAATCTGTCAACAACTTCCGGCGGAAGCGCGTGTTCCAACTCACAAGCAAGTTTTGACGCCTCTTCGTGTTCAATTTCGAGTAAGTTGTGTAGAAGCCGGAAAAATATATCGTGCCGTCGAACAATACCTTTCGCTTCAAGTTCGCCTTTGGGAGTTATACGGACTTCTTGATAGGGTTCATACTCAATATAACCCTGAAGTTGGAGATGATGCAGGGCTGTTGTTACTGTTGATTTGTGTACGCCGAGTCGTTTTGAAATTTGACCGGATCGGGCGTAACCGTGCCTTTGGGCAATATGGTAAATCGCTTCAAGATAATCTTCCATTGCCGCTGTTAATGGGTTGCCGTGCCGAATATTTTTGGGCATAAATAAAGCCTCCGTGAAATTAAATTGTAAGTAAATTTGACAAATTTCTGTTGGTAACAATGAAATTACAATTGAAACACAGGTCATATACTGCTTGTACAATAAATTGCGTAACTCAAAAACGTCATATCCGGTTTCAAGTAAATAAACCAACAAAGGAAACCGAAAATTAATCATCTTGTATGGACATATTTCAAATTGATTTCATAAACAATAATGCTAAATTCAGACTAGCCGCGATTGCAGACTGCTCGTACTATAAATTACATGATTCAAGAGCATAAAAGCCCGCATGACAATAAGTAAGCAGGCACGGTTAAAAGTAAAGGAATTTAACGTTTGAACAGTTTAAATGTTCGCATCTGGACTTACTTCGGTTTACCTATGCCAAAACACCAACACAATTTTTTTGTCAATTATATTTACGTGCGTGTATCGGTATAAATTTATCTTTCGGGTAAAGTCCTGCCAACAAAATTTTCAGCTAAACTCAAAAAGCCCGAACATTGTACAAAGTAAAAAAAAGATTTCAACAACAACAACAAGACAAAAATAAAAATAAAGTAATTAGTCCATAATTTTTTTATCGGCAACAATTCTATTCCCCAAGCCTAATAAATCCACACGGAACAACATAATTTTCCGAACGGCTCTAATATTCCAACCCTTATTTGCCACAACACAACACAAAAAACAATTCACACAAAAAACATTCCATTTAATAGACTTTTTCTCTAACCTAAAAATACATCAACGCAACAACAAACCTACAACGAAAAACCGCCTTTAACTCCTCCGAGACCACCCCTAACCCCTCCGAAGGCGGGGAATAATTCCCCTCCTTTGGAGGGGCAGGGGTGGTCTCCTACAGTTTAGCGAAAAGGTCTATTAAATTCCCTCCAAAGGCGGGGAATCATTAGACCTTTTTTCTAACCTAAAAATACATCAACGCAACAAGAAACCTACAACGAAAAACCGCCTTTAACTCCTCCGAGACCACCCCTAACCCCTCCGAAGGAGGGGAATAAGAAGACGCCTCCGAGGGAGGCGAATAATTCCCCTCCAAAGGCGGGGAATCATTAAATTCCCCTCCTTTGGAGGGGCAGGGGTGGTTTATTAAAACGACCGAATATTTATACGTTTTCAATTCTGTATTCCGTATTCTGTATTCCGTATTCCGATTTCGCTTGCTTTTTCCATTCTATTTTGGGCGAATTGTCTTATTTCTTCCATCATTTCTGAACCGGTTTTTGCTTTGGATTCTAAAGTCCACGGCAATCTGACTGTGAAAATACTTCCTATTCCAAGTTGACTTTCAACTATAATTTCGCCTTCAAGAATTTTGCAGATTTCACGTACAATTGACAATCCAAGTCCGCTTCCTGAATGTTCGCGTTTTAGAGCGTCTCCTTCAGCCATTGTAGTTTTTCCTTGTCTGAATTTATCGAATATGATTTGTTGGTCTTCTTCTGAAATTCCTACACCGGTATCAGCAACTTTCAACTCTAACATCTCACTGTTTTTTGACGATTTATAAACGCTTCCCGCAACCGGCAAAATAATTGACGAGTTTGATTTTGCCGGAATATATTGTACGGTAATTCTTATTCGTCCGCCTTCGGGAGTGAATTTAATAGCATTCGAGAGCAAGTTATTTAGTATTTGTTGTATTCTTGATTCGTCCTGTTTCATAAGCGGCATATCCGGATCAATAATCGTCTCCAACGCGATATTTTTACGGTCAACCAACGGCTTTGCCATGTCAACTTGCGCGGTAACAGTTGCGGCAATATTGAATGGCGCTGTTTTGATTTCCATTCTACCGGCTTCCATTTTTGCCATGTCAAGAATATCGTTGATCATGGACAATAACGATTTGCCTGAATTATTTATGTTATCGACGTATCGTTTTTGTTTTTCGGTAAGAGTTGAGATTGAGCCGAGTACATCGCTGAAACCAAGAATACTGTTGAGCGGAGTTCGCAACTCATGGGACATTGTCGCCATAAAATCACTTTTCACTCGGTTGGTTTCGTAAAGTTGAATAGTAATATGAGCAAGTTCATCAACCTTACTTTCAAGCTCAAAATTAGCTTTTCGCAACATATCTTGCGTGTTGACAAGATAGCGCAACATACGATTGAACGCTTCGGCGAGTACTTCAAATTCGTCGCTTGTCCGTATGTCTGCACGCTTGGTCAATTCGCCGCGTGAAATCGATTCAGACACTTCACGCAACATCTTCAAAGGTCGAATTACAAACCAACGCACAATCAAATTCACCGTAACCAACGCAAGAAAAAAAGAAATTATCGCAGCACCTAGTAAATACGCCCAATATTTTTGTAACGTTTTTTTCATCGACGATTCGGGAATAACAACATGAACAACTCCCATAAGTTCACCATGTTCAAAATCATGACAACCCGCACAAACACTTCGTCTATCCATTCGTACTTCTTCAAAATAATGATATGTTCCGTCTTCGTCAAATTTGTAATCGATTTGCGGATTAGCGTCGGGGTTGAAATCTGTTTTTAGCAATGGGAATTTATCGAGGTTACTTTTGTGTGCTTTCCAAAGTTCTTTTGCTTTATCGGGGTTAAAAAAGAGTACGTTTCTTTCAGGTTCGGGATTGGGGATGTAAGTTGTTTCCGAATCACGATTGCGAATTCGTTTAGTTATACCTGCCATGCGTATTTCAAAATCAGTTTTTATACTTTCATCGGGAGAATTTGAATGAGAACGCGGATTGACGGAATTATCTGTAATGGAGGCGGTAGTCAATTTGGAACGGTTGTAATTAGGGTCGCCAAAAATTCCCCAATGTTGTTCCATGAGATGTTGTGAAGCCCAGATATTTGCCATGATCGGGTTTTGATCTTGTGCAAGTTCGTCGGTTACTATCGAGTAGAGAAAAAAACTAACCGCAATCACAACAGACAACGCAATCCCAAAAAAAAGCATACACTTCATTTCAAGACTGGATTCAATCAATACACGATTAAATGGACGCGACATAAATAAAAATAATTGAAATATCTGATCGTACTATACTGATCGTACTATAAATTGCATGACTCAAGAGCGTAAAAGCCTGTGCTTTCCGATAGGTAAGCAGGCGAAGGTAAACGAAATTAAAGTGTGAACAGTTTAAAACCCTTATTTGTCAAATTACCATTAGTAGCCAAAAATTCCCCCAATACACCCTTATGCCCTTATGTTTTGTTTGATATTGCTCTAAATTCACCATCGAAAGAATATGAGCATAATGGCACATTAGGGGCGGCGGTCTATTCCACAGATATATTTATCTTTGTTCTAGTTGATTTATTAGATTTACGATTCTGTTATCGGCGTCGTGTTGGCATTTTTCGATTAATAGTTTTCTGGTGTTGGGATCGGCGGAAGTGGAGAGCAATGATGCGGCGTTGTAACGTATTTCGTTATTGGGATCATTCAACAACTCCGCCAACCACGCATTCGCCAATACTCCGTGTGTTTCAGTTAAATGTGAAATAATTTCTTTACGTATTGCCGGATTACGGTGATAAAGTTTGTATGCTAGAGTCAAATGTTGCTCGCCGAAACCGTCCCGAACAATAAGAATTCGACGCGCTTCCAATACACGATTACTGTCAGAGTGTTGCAATAGCCGCATGAGTTGCGCGGTAGGCAATGATGAAATACGATTAAGATTTATGTTGCGCAAATCATCCGTCAAAAAAATTTTCGCATCATCCGAATCATCAGAATAATTATTTACACCATAACGTAAATTTGATCTTGAATCCGAATATGAATTCTGTATTGGTTCTTTGTTTTGTCTTATATTTTTTTTGTCCGCATTATATTGATCTGCGATTTTCTCATTGGCGTTATCCAATTCCGGCAACACTGGAAACGGGTTGTATGGTTCTGCCGGATTATATTGATTCGCGGACAAGTTAGTCGGCGAATTGCGGGCAGTGCGGGCAGTCAAATTTTCATTTGGATTGGTTGGGTAGGGAAATATTTTTTGAGGCAAATTGTTATTGTTGTTGTATGGATCAGAGTTAAGTTTTCGCGGCGTATTGTTGTCGGCAATATATTCAACCTCATCTGATATTTCATTTTTATTCTGAATAGTTTGACGAAACGGTTTGCCGTCGGCGGCAAGTAATTCATCGTGAAATCCGCCGGCGTTATATCGTGCAATTTTTTTTGTTATTGGTTTTTGCAACTCGCCGTTTTCATTTTTGCCCCGACGTAATGCCGGTTCAATAGTTGCTTGAATCCGCTCGCAATTCAATGTTGCGAGTTGTAAATCATGCGAACGTCCATTCGATTTCAGGTTAATAAAATCAGTCATAATTTGCCGTACAAATTGATTGACTACATTTTTGGCAACCGGTTTAAATTGAGGCGTTTGTTTCAACATCGCATCAGTTAATGTCAGATAAATTTTATCGCGTTTTTTTTCATCGGTTAAAGTTGGTAACTTTTGCAACTCATCTTCAATTGCATTTTGGCAGGCAAAAAAAATCTTTTCCCGATCCGAACGTAAACAACTTATCAACTCAATCAAACCCGCCAACTCCAGATTCCGCAATATACCAACCAATTGTTCTATTTCATTATCATCGCAATTCATTAGTTGTGTTGCGTAATCTGCTGCCAGATCACGCTGATTTTGCGCAACAAAAAATGCCAACACAATTGCAATTAATATTGCCGCCGGAACAATCAATCCCCAGACAGAAAGAAAAAATTTGCCGGCAAGAATCCGAATAAAATCACAAATCCGCACAAAAATATCACCAATAATATCAAGCGGAAAAAGAATAAATTCAAAAAGTTTCTTCAAAAAATACATTTTAACATTTCTAGTATTATTTCATTCAAATATAAATTCGAGCTTGTCTTTTATACAGTTCGTACTATAAGTTGTGAGACTCAAGAGCATAAAAGCCTGCTTTCCGATAGGTAAGCAGACGGCGATTAAGGAAATTTAAAGTGTTAACTGTTTAAAACCCTTATTTGTCAAATTCCCATTAGTAGCCAAAATTTCCCTCATCCCAACGCGCCTTTATACCCTTATTTTTTTTTGATATTTCACCTCCGAAAGAATAAGGGAATAATGGCGCATTTTTGGGGCGTTGTCTGCTACTAATGGAAATTGGATAAATAAGGGTTGTTTACTTTAAAACGCTGCGCTGTTGTCTGCTTTGTTCCGAATCCCCTTTTACTAAACAATTGGATCATTAGACCTTTTCTCTAACCTAAAAATTCAACAACGTAACAAAAAACCTACAACGGACAACCGCCTTTAACTCCTCCGAGACCACCCCTAACCCCTCCGAAGGAGGGGAATAAGAATATGCCTCCGAGTGAGCGAATAATTCTCCTCCTTCGGAGTGAGCGAATAATTCCCCTCCTTCGGAGGGGTCAGGGGTGGTCTCCTACAGGTTAGCGAAAAGGTCTATTTTAGTTGACCATGCAAGTTTGATTTTCGTAGAGCCATTGTCTTGTGAAGTATCTATCGCAAAATGATTGTATTTTTTGTTGTTCTGTTTTTTTATTTAGGTCGAAATCGTCATTTTGGCTGTAATTTGTTTCGCCGCGTCCGAAAATCAAAACGGTGTCGCCCGACTTAGCTTCCGATAACGCCCAAGCAATCGCTTCAGCACGATTCGGTATAATTTGAACTTCGTTAGGATTATTGCATCCTTTTTTTATTTCGCAAATTGCATTGATGGAATTGGAATCGATTTGATTTTCGGCGGAGGTCAGAATTATTGAGTTGGCGGCAACTCCGAGTGATTTACCGAGTTGCATTCTTTTTGAAGGGTCGTGATATTCCGCAACAGCAAAGACACAGATGAGTTTGCCGGTAGTGATTTCTTTTGTAGTTCGCAGAGCTGCGGTAATAGAATCATTGGTTCGCGCGGAGTCAATAAAGACATTGAAAGATTGCCCGCATTCGATACGTTCCATTCGTGCCGGTACGCTTTCCACACGTTCAATTCCGCGAGCAACAACTTTCATATCAATATCAAAACCAATACCAAGCGCAGTTGCCATCATGCAATTATAAATATGTTCGTCTCCAATAATTTTTGTACAAAAAGGAACAGCAGTTGTACCGGCGGTAACAATAAAAGTTTGTTCGTTTGGGAAACGCTCGACTAGAGTTGAGTTGACTTCGGCGGAATTGCGTATGCCGATTGAGAGCAGCGGTTGATCGATTAACGGTAAGATTGCGCCGGTGATTTTGTCGTCAACATTACAAATCGCAAGAGCTTTTTTTCGCGCATATTTGAATATGCCTAATTTTGTGCGGCGGTATTGTTCAACAGTACCATGAAAATCAATATGATCACGTCTTATATTTGTTACACAAATTGCGTCGAAATTTATTCCGGCAAGATAACTTTGGGCAATTGATTTACTTGACGCTTCAATAATAACATGCGTACAACCGTTCATTACCATTATGTTCAACCATGTTGCGAGTTGGTCTGGTGTGAGGTCGGCGTTGTTAGTTTGATTTAGAAAGTGTCCGTCGAATATTCCAAGCGAACCGATAAGTCCGACTTGATAACCGGCTTCCGCAAGCACACCGGCAATAAGATATGAAGTTGAAGTTTTTCCACTTGTGCCGGTTATGGCAATCATTTTCAAGGAACGGGCAGGATAATCACAGAACGCATGACAGAGTTGGGCAAAACCTTCGAGAACATTGGGAATAATAAAAAACGGTACAGAATTAGCACCATCAACAAACCTGTTCGCAACAACCGCCGAACAACCATGATGAATCGCCAAACCAACAACTTCATCAAGTTCATCATCTTGTTCAGGCAACGCAAAAAAAATATCACCCGGTCGCACCGCCTCCGCATCCGTCGTACAACTCTTGGCAAGCACATCACTGGCAAACGACGTCTGAAGCTTTTTACAAACTGCTTTAAGAACCTTATTCAACGAAACCGGCTCAACTCCATTACAACAAGTACAATAACAATTATGCATCCTTGCTCCCTCGAAAATTAAAATCGAAGATTAAAAATAAATTTGAGAATTACACCGAACACAGTTTAAACTGTATACCTATTCTCTGACCTAAAAATACATCAACACAACAAAAAACCTACAACGAAAAACCGCCTTTAACTCATCCGAGACCACCTCTAACTCCTCCGAATGAGGGGAATTATTCCCCCTCCTTCGGAGGCGTCTTCTTATTCCCCTCCTTCGGAGGGGTCAGGGGTGGTCTCCTACAGGTTAGTGAAAAGGTCATGTGAACAGTTTACAATACGTCAAATGGTCAACATGTGCGTATTGTTCACAATTTTCGTTTTTTTGTCAACGTCAATTTTTTTAGATTCCAACCAGAAAAAATAATTGCCAAAAATATTCTGCCGCCGATTACCGAAAATCCTGAAACAATCCAATTGCCTAAAGATTGATAAAGATTAATGTGGTTGTTATTTTGTATCGTTTCATTCAATAGACCTTTTCGCGAACCTGTAGGAGACCACCCCTGACCCCTCCGAAGGAGAGGAATTATCCCCCTCACTCGGAGGCGTCTTCTTATTCCCCTCCTTCGGAGGCATCTTCTTATTCCCCTCCTTCGGAGGCGTCTTCTTATTCCCCTCCTTCGGAGGCATCTTCTTATTCCCCTCCTTCGGAGGCATCTTCTTATTCCCCTCCTTCGGAGGGGTTAGGGGTGGTCTCGGAGAAGTTAAAAACGGTTTTTTGTTTTAGTTTTTTTGTTGCGTTGATGTATTTTTAGGCTAGAGAAAAGGTCTATTTATTTATATCATTGGTTGTTGGTACATTTTATTGCAGGTTGATTTGTGGTCTGTACTTTTCAAAATGACAAATCATGTCTATACTGTCCGCACTATAAAGTGCATGACTCAAAAGCGTAAAAGCCTGCTTTCCAATAGATACGCAAGTGAAGTTGAAGGAAAGTTAAAGTGTAGACCTTTTCGCGAACCTGTAGGAGACCACCCCTGACCCCTCCGAGGAGGGAATTATTCGCCTCCCTCGGAGGCGTATTCTTATTCCCCTCCTTCGGAGGGGTTAGGGGTGGTCTCGGAGGAGTTAAAGGCGATTTTTTGTTGTAGTTTTTTTTTGCGTTGATGTATTTTTAGGTTAGAGAAAAGGTCTTGTGAACAGTTTAAAAATATTAATTTGATACACATTATTTACATTGTAAAATGCCATTTACAAAAGTTCAGTTCATGTTACGCAGGGGCTAAATATTAGTTTTTCCCTCGCCCTGAAAGGAACATCTTGCAAGAAACATCTACGCAGTGAATTGTTGTTCAACGAATTAGAATTGTAACTATTCAGTTGCCAAAGCATTTCAGACGGAACGCTGAACGTTCACGATACAATCCGACCAATGGGCGTGCAAAGTGAATCGTTTTTTATGTGCAATTACTGGCTTGGATGTCATCCGCATAATCACGAAAAATGGCGAATGAACGATTGGTGGGTACCTGTGACCCAGTGCAATACGGTTAGAAGTGATGCGCACGCTTGGGAAAGATATTGACGTGTTGTATAAATAAATGGGCTGAAATGTTGCTATTGAAATTTATTGGCATGGGATAGAATGTGTTTTATTTCTTTCCCATTTCCAAATTGAAATCAAATTTGTAATAAAAATGAACTTTGAAGACTACACCACCCAACTCCAAAACGCAACCACAGAGGAAATGGTTAAGGCGTGTTACGCCAACTATTTTCATATCAGTTACGATACAAAAAATAAGCATGACCTTTATACGTCCAACGTTTTATTTGAGTTCAAATATAACAAGAATTTTCAGAATCTCAAAAACACCGCTGTAACGCTTGCCCAAGTTTTGTATTATGTTCGTCGGCTGAAATATCACGACGCCACGAAAAAAATTCCCGCATATCTCTGTTTGGCGAATGAAAAAAACGCGATTATTACGGAAACAAATCTCTGGTCGTCTTATTATCAAAATGATTCGTATGAT
>JAITDV010000151.1 GCA_031282385.1 Planctomycetaceae bacterium
AGACCACCCCTGACCCCTCCTTCGGAGGGGTTAGGGGTGGTCTCGGAGGAGTTAAAGGCGGTTTTTCGTTGTAGGTTTTTTGTTGCGTTGATGTATTTTTAGGTTAGAGAAAAGGTCTAATAAACAGTCATTCAAAGTCTATTTTAGACAAATTGTAAGCTGAAAATACTATACCGTAAAGTAGTCAAAAATTGTAGCAACGTTTAAAATATGTGTAAAGTATTGGGCAGTTGTTTTTTTTAATGTATTTCGTATTTGTTAGTTAATATCTAATTGCAGCTATTTAAGATTTACAATTTGTTGTTGCTTTTGGGTGTGAAAATTAATGGCGGTCGAAAAAATTTTATATTTTTTTTCAAAATTCTTTAAAAGACGTCTGGTAATATTTCGGAATTTTTGGTAAACTTCCGCTCCGTGTCTGAGATTGACAACTGAAAATTAAATTTTTCATACTTGAAATTGGCGATTTATGCAGGTTTGTTTATTGGTAAACCTTTTTGTTCGCATGTGAATTATCGGAGTCTTTGCCGGTTTATTTGCTGGTAAGCCTATTTTAAGGGATTTGTTTTACCGAAATTTAATTATGCTCGATGTAATATTTCGAGTTATTTTAAGTGTGTTTGGTTTGTTCGGTTGTCTTTTATCGTTTAACAATTTTTTTCTGTTAATTTGACAATTTGTTATGAGAGTTATTAGTAGTGCAAATAAATCCGCTGAAGTTCAAAGCGGTGTACAAATAGGCGGCGGATTCACAGTCCAGCAATGGGTTTTGTTAGTTTTCGCGTTTTTTCTTGGGATTGCGAGCGTAATGACTGTCGATAAAATCTTTCTCACTAACTCCAGTCATGTTGGAACAGTTCATGCTGGAGCAGTCTTGGAAAGCGAAGTAAACACGATTCCCGATAAATAAAATTTTTCAGGAATTATCAGAACGCTTGAAAATAAAAACGAATTTTCGATTATTTTCAAGCGTTTTGAGTAAGTCGCATCAGATTACTTCAATCTGTGCCTTGTATAAATTTTCACAATGTTGAGTCAAATATTGTCTGGACGCAGACTGATTTTCGTGTGTTTGATAAACTGTTCGCACTTTAAATTTCCTTCACCGCCGCCTTCTTGCCTATCGGAAAGCAGGCTTTTACACTCTTGAGTCATACGATTTATAGTACGAACAGTAACAGCAATTTAGTCTAATAATTGTGAACGATTATACTGACAAAAATGCAGGTATTTTGCTTTTTGTCAAAGTATGCAGTGTTGGTTTTCGTGTTGTTGTATTTAGGAAAATCAAGAATCGATAACCGGCGTTTAATTTGGGGTGATTTGCAAAGAAGCATTTCACTATTGTTACCACCATTAAAAATTAAAGGAGATTTAAAAAAATGAGTACACGTATTCCGCTTGACAAGTCGTATGCCGAAAGAAGGAAGTTGGCAAAGAAACTCGAGTTGAGTATGGCTGAAATTGATCTTTCGGTACGAACGACCAACTGTCTTGATGATCATGGAATTTGTACAGTTGGCGATCTGTTGGCTTGTAGTCGAGCAGAGTTGTTACGTATCGCGAATTTCGGTGAAAAAACTTTAGAAGAAGTCTATAGGGCTTTAGAAAAAATTGGATTCTATCGGGCAGATAGACAAAGAGATATTGGATGTTGCCCGGGATAATTTCTGAAATTTGAAGTATCTCTAAAAAATATTTTGAAGACGAATTTTAAACTGTTCACACTTAAATTTCCGTAATATTTCAGTGGATTTAGTGTCTTGAGTTGATAGTAACTATTCAGTAGCGGTTATGAACATTCCTTTTTCTGTCCCATCAGGGACACAATGTTGGTAGAAGATGAGGTCAATTATACTGTTTGTACTATAAATTGCGTAAATCAAGGGCGTAAAAGCCTGCTTTCCGATAGGTAAGCAGGCGAAGGGAAAGGAAATTTAAAGTGTGAACAGTTTAAAAATGTTCGTCCTTTTAGGGATGTAATGTTGGTGAAATCAGGTATCAACCATTAACCTTACCAACATTGCATCCCTACTGGTGGGGTATCATTTGGCTCATCGTTTTCTACTAACATGCCGTCCCAAACGGGTAGGGAAAATTCAATAGCACAAAATAATATCACGACTGAATAGTTACGATAACCTTTTGCCTTCTCCAAAAATTCCACTGAATAATTACAAATTTCCTTTGCCGCCGCCTGCTTACCTATTGGAAAGCAAGCTCGTACATTTTTGAGTTGCGCAATTTATAGTACGAACAATAATTAGTTCGGCAAAAAATTCTTGTCTTAATTCCGAATCTCTGCATCCTCTTTTTGCATCCTCAATTTCGCATTCCCCAATCCAACCCGATGTCGATTGAAGTTGCCGAGTGCGTTAAAGCTCCAACACTTACTCTCTCAACTCCAGATTCCGCCACCGCTTTAACAGTCGCTAACCTCACCCCGCCCGAAGCCTCCAACTCAACTTTAACACCCGCCTTATTCCGCATCGCAACCGCTTGACATAAAACTTCAGGCGGCATGTTGTCAAGCAAAACAATATCAGGCTCAACCGCTAAAACTTGCGAAAGTTGATCAAGATTGTCCACCTCAACTTCAACAATTTTAGATTGCGCCTCATCTTGTCCGAATCTGGATAGCAGATAATTTTTTGCTTTACAAACAGCTTCAGCAGGATTGTAAATAGTTTTTTCTTGTCCGAATGCAAGATGATTATCCTTGATCAAAATTGCATCAAACAATCCTGTTCGATGATTTTGACCTCCTCCACAACGTACCGCGTACTTCTCTAAACGCCGCCAACCCAAAGTCGTTTTCCGCGTATCATAAATTTTTGCAGAAGTCCCCGAAATCGCATTAACATAATTTCGCGTCAATGTTGCAATTCCCATCAAACGACCAATAAGATTTAACAAAATACGCTCAACACGCAACATACCACGAACTAAACCAACTATACCTCCAAGCCGCACACCCCTGCGTACAAATTTGCCGTCGTAAATTTCGTTGCTGGATTCCGCCTTCCAAACTAAACTGCTATCAACCGTACTAAGTATCAACGGAATTGCACGCACCCCCGCTACCACAGAATCCTCCCGAACAACTACAAACGCCTCGCCAACTCCACTAGACGGAATCAACGCAAGACTCGTTAAGTCTCCAACATCAGAAACATCCTCATCTGCCGCAATTGAAATCAACCGCAATAAATCGCGCTCCACAAATTCATCCCAATTATTTTGATAAAATTCTTTAGACATAATTCAATTCAATAAAATTAAACCTTTTCACCAACTTGTACAAATAACAAAAATATTAATAACTAAACTTTTGCAATATACTAGACCTTTTCTCTAACCTAAAAATACATCAACGCAACAAAAAACCTACAACGAAAAACCGCCTTTAACTCCTCCGAGACCACCCCTAACCCCTCCGAAGGAG
>JAITDV010000216.1 GCA_031282385.1 Planctomycetaceae bacterium
TGATTTTAGTGTCAATATACTCCTCACACTTTAAAATTCGGTTTTTACAAACATATCTGAATTTAAATTTTGCGTAATCATTTATGGTCAAAGTTGCGAATACCAACCTCATTTCCAACCTCAGTAGCAAAAAAGTCAACAACTATTTTAACCTCATTATCTCATTAAAAGGAAAAATAAGAGGTAATAAGGTTGGTGTTTTTGGAAAATCATTGGCTACTGAGGTTGTTTCGTCAGAAAAATTAGGTTGAAAATAAGGTTGATTTTACATGCTGATTGACCCGTTGATACGATTTTAGCAAACATCTATTTTGAAACGAAAACAAAATTTTAAAGTGTGAAAAGTATAAAACTACCGAAATTGTTGATAAACTTTTTTTGCGGCTTTTTCTCCAACGTAACCGCCGCCGAAAACACCGCCACAGTAGCCAACAATTCCGCCGATTGTAGTTCCTGACCCCGGACAAATTGCGGTTCCTACGATCGCTCCAACGTATGCCCCGCCGGCACCGCCCGCGCAACTTCCAATTCCATCACCGACCATACCAACAGCATTTTCTACTGTGGGTTCAAAAGCCGCTTTTGCCGCATCCTGTCCATGAACAACTATTGTTTTAACCGTCTTGCTCACAATTTCAGCGTGAACCTTTTAGGCAGCGTAACCACTGATACCAATGATCAATACAAACGTTACAAATATATTTTTCATACGGAATTTCCTTTCAAAAAAATAGTTAACAACTGAACTCGAAACAAATAAACAAATTTTTAATTTCAAAAACCGATATGATTGACGAATTAAAGGATTTTTGACAAATATTTTACAACTGGTTTAACATGTTTTTGAATGTTTGCCAATAGGTTGGTTTTGGAAATTGATTTATTTCTTTTGGCGATTTTAATTTATGTGACCGGTTGCTGCTCGGTAATTCAGGACGATAATGAAGAAGGATTATTGTGTTCCGCTTTAAATTCCTTTTCTGTTAACGCCCGATCAAGCGCGCTTTGAGTATGCTTGGAATATTCATACCCGTTTCGTGTCCGGCGTCACAAGATTTTTGGGGCGGCATGAATTTCACAGTAAGCGGATCACGAACTTGCCCGGTATTGGATTCGCGAGCGTTTTCCCAGATTTGTTGTCTGGTTTCTTGCGAAAGCGGATACCGTTTATACGGATTATCTGTTGCCTGCGCAAACAACGTACCGCCGCACAAAACAACAACCAAAACAATTGAAAAACTGAATTTTGTCATACAATTTTCTCCTAAATTTAATTTTGAACTTGGTTCGTCACGCGAAAGCCTTACTTCACTTCCGCTATCTAGTAATGTTAGTGTAATATTTGCCAATTCTGACAAAAAAACTGTTCTAAAAATCTGTAGCAAAGAGTTGTTTGACGCGACAGCTAATAAAATTAGACTCGTCTTTTTTTCTGTATCGCGGACGATGTGGGCGATAGGATTAGCAATCAAACAAACTCTTATTGCCGCAGTGTTTGCCGTATTCAGTTTCACAAATTTTAAAACAGATTGAGCGCAACATTATCCGTTCTTCAATGAATCTGATAGACCAAAGCTAATGCAAACTAACCGAAAAACAGTCGCCATGCAGCTCCAAGAGGATTATTCGGCGGACGACGTTTGTTCGTCTGCTTACCGCGGCTACTATTGTTGCGGTTACGTTTTCTATTACCTTTTTTATGTTGCGTGCCGGCGACTTCGCGACCGCACATCAAATAAATCATCGTCTCAAAATTTCCGATTTCACGTCCTGACCACCAACGCCCGCATTTTCTGCACTGGCAACTTTGCCCCTCAGAGACATAAAACCTGCGTCCACAAACACATGTAACTTGCTTTGCCATAATTATCACCTCCAATTTAAAATATCAAATTAACAACACATGTCACAACGGCAACAATGACACCGTCAACAACAAATTCAGTAAAATTTGTTCCGCGAAAACCATATTTCCGCGACATTACAACCACGCCAATACCAAGTAAAAAGCCCAACATACAATTTTCTCCTTTCTTAAATTTTTGATTTTGTCATTTGAAGGATAGTTTTTATCCGACTAATGTTTTGTATAAGCATTTTCAATGCCAAAAGAAAAAATTATTAGAGAATGTCGATATAAGTTGCTTACTGTCTTGAATTTGCAAGAATTAAACTATTTTTTTCTCCCTCCTTTTCAGGATTAGAAAAATCGGTAAAATATCTATATTGATAATTTAATCGATAGAAAATATCTAATAAGATAATATTTAAAATGACCATAAAAAAGAAAAATGTTGTAATTGGGTTAGTCGGTCTTAAACATGACAAGGAAAATTCCGCATGGAGACCGACAATACAGCTTGTTGAAAATGCTAAAAAAATAGATTTATCAATTGACCGTTTTCATCTCTTGGTTCAGAAGTCTGCTCAAAAATTAGCAAGACAAATAAAAACGGAAATTGAACAAATTTCGCCGCAGACAACCGTCATTCTTGATTCTGTCGAATCGCTTGCGTGGAATTATAAAGATGTTAGTAAACATTTATACGATTATGTCAAGAATTTTACATTCAACTATCAAAAAGAAAATTACTATGTTCATATCACAACGGGAACAGAAACTGTTAAGAATTGTTGGATTTTACTTATTACTAACCGCGTGTTGCGGGCAAAATTGATTCAAACGCCCAATCCCGAAGGCAATAGAACCATACAACCTCATATTGTAGATACGAATTTTCTTCGTAACGAAATTGAGAAATGGCAAAAGATTGATATAGAAGAAGATATTTCCGCCAAAAACAAATTAAAATATGCAGATATTTTAAATGAAATTAAACAAATTATTGACGGCACAAAAGACAATACTGATTGTCGTTTTTTATTGCTCGGTGAAACTGGAACAGGAAAAACGAAACTTGCTCAAGACATTGCGGAATATCTTAATTGTAAAGATAAATTGGTTGAAGTGAACTGTGCTTGTTTGCTCCGCGAAAGGGCAATGAGTGAACTTTGCGGTTATAAAAAAGGGGCATTTACCGGAGCA
>JAITDV010000218.1 GCA_031282385.1 Planctomycetaceae bacterium
CGATGAAAATAAATACAAAAAAGGGATAAAAGTTACCGATGATGAATTGAAAAAAATAAATATTAAAAATCACAAATTTCAAGGTGATTGGAATTACACTATAAATGCAGCAAAAAAAATTAAAAAAAATAATTTGGATAGGTTATTTTCGCGCGCTGCCTTACCTATCTGAAAGCGGGCTTTTACGCTATTGAGTCGCGCAATTTATAGTACGACCAGTATTCAAAAAGATTTTTTTATATGGAACGTGTTAGTTTACTTTTTTCTCACTTACCGAAACAAATATCTGGACGCGATGAGCCGATAAAACGATTGAAAGATGCTGTATCGTTTTTGAAAACGCAAAATGTTACAATAATTACTTCTGCCGGACAATTACATTGGGATTGTATTTTGACGGCGGTGTTGAATAGTGATATTCCTGTTCATTTAGTTGTTGCGCAACCGATGACGGTTGCGGAAATATCAGAGCAATTTTCGTATGAATTTAATTCTTATGATGTTGTTGCTTCATGGGAATTGCGGGACAAGTTTATTTGTTTTAATTCTGATTGTTTGTATCCGTTGTGGTTGCGGCGTAATGGTCATTTTTCACGGTTAGTTTCTGATATCTCGTCTCGTGTAGATTTACGTTTTGATTGTTCTTCGTATCGTTTTCGCGATTCGGGATTGAAGTATATTTTATCAGGCTGGTCGGTTGCGGTTAGTTTATTGCCGGATAATTATTTGTGGCATTGGACGCGCGGCAAGCATGGAGTTTGGACTGGCGAGACGTACAGGAATTATTGTAACGATATATTAAATTCAGATTCACCGCCGCGAAATGCTTTTGCAACTCTTATCCGTATTTTGCGTGAGAAAAAAATACGGGCAAGCGGATTACATATTGCCGGCAACATTCCTGTTACATCTTTTACGTCAAATCATCCGGCTAAATCAAGTACAATGTTTACGTGGAGAACAGATTTACAACGAATGAATTTTGAGCCGTATGGAATTGGGATTGCGGGTGAATATGTGCGTGAAAAAGGAGCAACATCTCTCAAATACGCTGCAACTCCAGATTGGGACACAATGCAAATTGACAACAGATGGAGAGATGAAAATGAATGGCGGATTCGTGGTGATTTTTTATTGAATGATGAATGTGCGGACAAGATGATTGTTGTTGTAAGGAAACCGTATGAAGTTGAACAAGTAAGAAAATTTTTCGACGGAAAAATTGTTGTGTATGAAGAAAAATAGATTGTAAATAGTTGTGATTATTGAGAAGTGATTTTAAACAGTTCACACTTTAAATTTCCTTTGCCGCCGCCTGTTTACATATCGGAAAGCAGGCTTTTACGCTATTGAGTCGCGTAATTTATAGTACAAAGTATATATTTGTGAAGTAGAATCAATGATTGAAAGCGAGTGTTGAGAACATAGTTTTTTGAGATAATTTTGTATTATAAATTCTGAATTACGCAAATCCCGTTACTTACGCTCAACCTCATTTTTGTAACTTTTTGCGCTCTTTTATTGCCTTAATTGCTGAAAAAAACCAAAAAATGTTTAAAAAATGGGAAAATTCGGGAGTTTATGGCTTCTCCCCTACTTGACACAACTCGATATACACAGCAATAATGTTAAAAATCAGAAAGGAGATAGCAATATTGTTGTTCAATATTGTTATTTTTGTTTTGTCGAAATGTACGATTTGTATCTTTCATGTTTTTTGTTTTTGACATGTTTGATTTGCAGATTTTAGTACATTTTGAGAATTGATTGCAGAGCGCCTACAATGTAACGCGGACTAACGTGGTCCCGTTTGGAGGCTTATCCACAACCGTTCGATTTATTTGACAACCATGTGTTGTGGTTGTATTGGTGTCTTTAAACTGTTCGCATTTGAAACTTCGGTAACACATGTAGGCTTGCTTATCTGAAAGCCTGTTTTAATTTTTTGTGTCGGCGAATTTGAAATTGCGTTGGTATTGCACTGCTATTTGATGTAGATCGAACAAACAAACCCATGGAGGAAAATTTTAATGGCTACAGCCGCAAAAAAAACTGAAAAAAAGGCAACCGGTGACGTAAAACCTTTGACCAAGAATCAGATTATCGCCAATGTCGCAGAAACGACGTCTCTTACAAAAAAAGAAGTCGGCGCGGTAATTGATGCGTTTACGGAAGAGATCAAAAAGAGTATCGGTAAGAAAGGTGCCGGTACGTTTACGCTGCCGGGTATTCTCAAAATTGAGAAAAAATTCGTCGCTGCTAAAAAAGAGAAAAAACACATCGAAAATAAACTCAAACCCGGAACATTTTATGATCGTCCGGCAAAAGCAGCTCATTACCGCGTAAGAATTAAAGCTCTCAAAAACCTTAAAGAATCGGTCTGAACACTTTAATAATTTGGAAGGTAATTAATCTTGACTGGCAATAATGTCGCGGAAAGGATATTCCAATTTTGCAAGTAGTCAAAATCGGTTTACATGACGACCAAAACCGAAAACAAGCTAAACACAATTTGAAATTTATTGACTAAAAGTAAAAACCGGTTTACGGTGATGACTTAATAACTTGTTAATGTAATTTCTTGTGCGCAAGGTTTGAATCATTCGTGCTAAGTCGCCTATCACAAAATGAACCATGCCGAGCAAATAAACATGTTCGACATGGTTCAGTTTCTCAATAGAGAATTGTTTATTTTCTTGCAGCTATTCAGCCGTATGTGTTTTTTATCTGCCAATACTCAGTTACCCAAGCCAAATAAATCCGCGCTGGATAACATCATTTTCCGAACAATATTATAGTTGCGTTCCCGCTTGCTTCATTTCTAACCTCTAAACAATTGGGTTGCAGAAATCCCGCAACTAAATAGTTGTCCCTGAAAAAGTCATTTGGTGCTATAAA
>JAITDV010000339.1 GCA_031282385.1 Planctomycetaceae bacterium
ACTAGGCGACCACCTAAACACAATCCGCGACATCATAAATTCCGACGGAACTGTTGCCGATCATCTTGACTATAATTCTTTCGGCAAATTAATTTCTGTTACAAAAAATACTGATCAAATATTTTTTGCTTACACTGGAAAACTCACTGATAAAATAAGCGAATTACAATGGAATATAAATCGTTGGTATGATTCGAATGTTGGACGATGGGTGAGCGAAGATCCGATTGGATTTGACAATACTTTAAACTTGTTTCAATACGTTGGTAATACTACTACTTCGTATGTTGATTTACATGGTCTTAGACTGTTTAGACTTGGTGGTAATAAAACGTGGGAAGCGGTCTTTCCAGTTGCAGATGTCGAACTAAAATTCAGATATCAATTTAGGAATTTTAGAGTATCTACAAGTACAAAAACAATTTGTTGTCCTCCTCGATTTCCCTTTTTTAATAAGGAATTTGGTTATGAACATACGCTTATATTATCCGGGCAAATCAAGATAACGGCAACTGTAAACAAAATATGGAGTATAGATGCAAATATTCCTGGTATTGGTGGAGCATACATACGAGCAACTGTTGGTATGCGAGGAGGTGTTACCATAAATTTTAATAATACTCAAGTATCCTATACTACATGTAACAATAGGACTGGTGTAAATATCATTTCAGATTATGAGGCTTCTCTTGCAGTGTATGGTTCTGTAGGCGCAGGGCTTTATACTGCGCTAACACAATTAGGTTCCGTAACAGCATCAGTTACAGGAATTTTAGTTGTACAAGGTTCAGCCTCGTTGTCTCTATCATATTATTATGATGATCAAGGTATTGAGTATGGTATATCGTTTAGTCAACCAACATTAGTTAGAAATAAAACCGGTTTATATGCTTCATTTGATATCCAATATGGTAATCAGCGGTATAATCGTACTACTAACTTTTTGGCACAATAATATTAGTCATGAATGAATATAAATTTTTTCAATCGATAATAAAATTTAACATCATAATTGTCATTATGATATTGTTGAATTTATCGTACGTTGCTATATGTTTATCTTTTTTTGGTGAAGGTATAACATGCCCGATATGTTCGGATGATTGGTATCCATTGCCATTAGACCTCAACGGAAGAATGACAACCGCTAAAAATAGTGACGAATTGCTACTTTGTGAAATTAAAAAATCCAATATAGAGGCTTCCCTAAAAACTATACGTTCAAAAAACAGGTTGGTAATAATTAATACTTATCAATATGATGGTGACGGTAAATTGTTTTTTGCCACTTTATCAAAAGTTGAAAAAAGTAAAATTGTAGAGATTAACATGTTCTTACCTGAATATACACTCGAAGAATCCGATATACAATGGTTACTTTCATTACCGAACTTACAGAAATTCGTTTTTAATGTAAAAAAATTTCCAGTATCGTTTATAAAAGGCTTGAAAAATTTAAAGAAATTGCGTGAACTTGCGTGTATATTGGATAATACTGAAAAGTCTTCGCAATTATTATTAGAAAACATAGTTGATCTTTCATCTCTTGAACGTTTGGATATGTCCAATATGCAATTTTCTGACACGTATAATTGGCGTCTCCCGCCTAAAGCATCAATAGTCCAAATTAATTTCTCCTCCTTGACAACCAACACTATAAAGATCCTTGGTCAATCGGCACAAGTCCGACATTTAGCGATTTTTAATAGTAAATTTCCGCCATGTACAGAAATTGCATCCAAGTATTTTCATTCAAAACTACGATGTCTTGCAATATATGACAAGGAATTTACGAAATGTATTTTGGATTCACTAGAATATTTCGACGAATTAAAAATGCTGTTTGTACGATTTACAGATAATTCTTATTGGCAACTTATCGAAAATAAAATTTCTAATACAAAAAATGTGTTACGGGTTTTCGTTGTCGATAATGAAATTAAAAATGTCCTATCGGATCAAATGTTAAAGAAACTAAGAAGTAAATATGCTATTTATGCAGACTATGGAGGAAATTGGTTGCAATATGTTCTTGATTATGCAGACAGCTGTTACGAAAAATCGTCTATTGTCGATAAGTCAAAACATTCCTTCATTGATGGATTATATGAAATCAATATACGGAAAAAATTAAATACCAAGATACAATGAACAGAACTAAACAATAACAAAAAGACGTAAGTATGTTAAAAAAATATTTTTTTGTAACGTTAATTATTTTTTGGAATTTGATTTTTTCAAATTTCTCGATTGCACAAGATAAATCTGTTGTTGTACCTAAACCTGAGTTGCAGGTTCAACGTGTTGCTGGTTTGAATGTTCCATTTATTGTTGCGTTAATTTCTGATGGTGAAGGCGGGGCTTGGGTTGGGACGGAGGATGAAGGAGTTTTTCATTGCAAAGTTGACGGCACCGTTTCACAACTTTCAACTAAAAACGGTCTCGGTGATAATAACAGTTACGCGTTGGCAATTGATAAACTTGGACGACTTTGGATTGGGCATTTGAATTCAGGAGTCTCGGTTTTTAATGGAAAAGATGTTAAAAATTACAACGTTATCGACGGACCTATCGGTGAACGAATTTTTGATATTGAAATTTGCCCCAAAGACGGCGACGTCTGGATGGCAACCTCCGCAGGAATTACTCGTTACAAAATTGATTCTGATGAATGGGAACATCTAACTCGCGGCAACAACGGCTTACTTGAAGATCAAGCATCCGCTCTCGCCTTCAAAAATGACGGAACGTTGATCGTCGGAACTCAATGTTACGGTCTCGCAATTTTTAATCGTAATGCTAAAGACGAATATAAACTCGCTAAAAGAATTTTTGCCCCGAATCGTTTTGGTCCGAATAATTGCAGTCCAATTCCGCTTACGCCAATCGGTATTAACTTGCCGTCGAATCAGATCAATGATATTATTGTAACGAAAAATATTGAATCCCAGACAATTTGGATCGCAACAAGCGCCGGACTTGTGAAATCAAATGATGATTTTACAAAACTTGAATACTGGCGCGGCAAAGATTACGCAAATAAACTTCATGGACTTTACGGCGGCGTGCCGAAAGGTTTTAAAATTGCTCCAAAAGAAATATTGGATAAACTTTTACCGGAAGATTATTTGACTTGTCTTGCCGAAGACGATCAAGGCGTAATCTGGATCGGAACAAGACAAAACGGCTTTTTTATCGCAGATTCAAAAACCGGCGTCAGAACA
>JAITDV010000336.1 GCA_031282385.1 Planctomycetaceae bacterium
CGGGTTCGCGTCCTGGAACCAAACCGGAACGTTGTTCGTATTGTGGCGGACATGGGCAAATCACGCAATCGACAGGTTTCTTTTCCATACAGTCAACTTGCCCAAGATGTCGCGGACAAGGCGTAATTATTACGAATCCTTGTCAAGACTGCCGCGGTAGCGGTATGATTCCGCGAATGGTCAAACGTGAAATTAAGATTCCAGCCGGTGTTGATACCGGTACAAGATTACGATTACAAGGTGAAGGTGAGAAGAGTCCAGAAGGCGGTTTACCCGGTGATTGTTACATTTTCATAACCGTCAAGCAGCATCCCTTGTTTCAACGAGACGGCGAACATTTAGTTTGCAGAGTACCGATTGGTTATGCTCAAGCGGCATTAGGGGCTGAAATCGATGTGCCGACTCTTGATGGCACTGAGAAAATGAAGATTCCGCCGGGTACGCAAAATAACGACGTAATTACTTTACGCGGTCGCGGGATGCCTATTCCGCACAGGAGTATTGCGGGCGATTTGCATATTCAAGTTTATATCGAGGTTCCGAGAAAATTGCGACCGGAACATCAAGATTTATTACGTAAACTTGCAGAACTTGAAGGCGAACATGTTTTGCCGGAACGGAAAAATTTCTTCAGTAAACTTGGCGAATTCGTAACTGAATTTTTTTCAGATAAGTCGGATAAATCGGAAAAAAAAGATGAGACAAAAGAATCATCAAAAGTAGAAGAGGAAGAAAACAAAAAAAACACAAAAGAAACAAAAAACCGTAAAAACAAAAAATAATTATTGAATAGTTATATTTTAACTCTGTTCACACTTGAGTTTTCGGGAACATTTGCGGGCGTGGTTTTTGGCAAGCCTGCTTTAATGCATTTGTGTTACCGAATTCTAATGTGTGTTCGGCGTAATAACAAACCAATTTAATTTTTTATACAAAGTAATGATGTCAGAATATTCAGATATTAAGTCAGATATTAACGTTAATGAAGATACGGCGCCGGATAAAGTTGCGAAAGGTTCGGAGTCGTTGGAAGTCGGCGCGGCGGATGAAATGGTTACTTCGGATGGAGAAATTGGCATAGAGTTATCGGAGGTTGATCGATTGAAGTTGGAGCTTGAGGACGCCAAAAATCGTTCGTTACGGGCGTTGGCGGATCTTGAGAATTTTCGTGTGCGGACAAACCGGCAGATAGTTGAGGAACGTAAATATGCAAGTATTGATTTGATGCGTGAGTTGCTTGCGGTTTGGGACAATATCGGGCGGGCATTGGACGCAGTCAATAAAACGCAAAGTCTTGAGTTGTTGGTTGAAGGTGTCAAAATGGTACATCAACAATTTCTTGACGTGTTGGCTAAATACAATTGTGTCAAGATAGACGCAATTCATCAACCGTTTGATCCTAATTTTCACGCATCTGTTGCTCAGTTACCAAGTGAAGAATTTCCAGTTAATACTGTTATTGATGAAGTGTTAACGGGTTTCAGATTGTATGATCGGGTTGTACGTCCGACGCAAGTCGTTTTGTCATCTGCAAAACAACCGCAATAATCTTGTTAAAAGCAACAAAGTAGAGACACAATGCATTGCATTTCTACGGTTATTTTTCAGTGAATGTACTTTAGAATTTTTGGGACACAAAAACGGCGTTAATGCGGGAATTCTGTAGATGAGTTGTTGCGTGTTTATAAAAGTTAAATTGTGAACAATTTAAAACAAACAAAAAAATTATGAAAAAATTATGAAAAAATTAAATTTAAGTGAGTTGCGTGTTATTGTGATAATTTTCTTGACAAATATTCTGGTATTTGCTGGAGTTATTGTTGGGGATGAAGTTGGCGGTGTTGCCAAAGGCAAGTATCCGTTTTATGCGTTGTGCATGGATACGCATGATGCAAAACGGCGAAATATTGAGCAACAAAATGAGATGTTGCGTGAACTTGGTTTTGACGGTGTTGCTCATCTTTGGCTTAAAGGACTTCCTGAACGGGTTGCTTCAGCGAAAAAGAATTCGCTTAAAGTTATGCAAGTTTATTTTGCGGTGAATTTATCTGCGAATCCGCCGTTTGATCAGCAGCTTGCGAATGTGTTACCTTGTCTCAAGGGTGAAGGAACGCAACTTGCATTATTGATTAGCGGCGGTAAGCCGTCGGATACATCGTTTGATGCAAAGGCGGTTGAGGTCATTGGGCAGATAATGGCAATAGCGGAAAAGTCGGAAATTTCCGTAGTGATTTATCCGCACAGGGATTTTTTGGTGGAGAAAGTATCGGATGCAGTTAGAATTGCGTCGAAGTTTCCTGATGGCAAAGTTGGTGTTATGTTTAATCTTTGTCATTGGGCTGCCGTTGACAAAAGCGAGAATTTGGAATCGGTATTAAATTTTGCCAAACCGTATCTTGCAGCGGTAACAATAAACGGTACCGACACGCCCGAAGAAATTAAATACAAAAAAGGAAATTGGCTGCAACCTCTTGACAAAGGTTCATTTCAAATGAAGACGCTCCTTGACTTGCTTGAAAAAATTGATTATTGCGGCAGTATCGGGTTGCAATGTTACGGAATAGGCGGCGACGCAAAAGAACATATTACCCGTTCAATTAAAAAATGGCGATCTCTAAACGGTATTGACTCAAAATAAAATAGACCTTTTCGCTAACCTGTAGGAGACCACCCCTGCCCCCTCCGAAAGAGGGGAATAATTCGCCTCCCCTCGTAGGCATCTTCTTATT
>JAITDV010000456.1 GCA_031282385.1 Planctomycetaceae bacterium
GTTACGTTGATGTATTTTTAGGTTAGAGAAAAGGTCTAATATTTATTGTTTCCCGAGCGGCTCTAATATTCCAACCCTTATTTGTCAAATCACCCTTAGTAGCTAAAAATTACCTCCGACGCGCCCTTATGTTTTCGTTTTATATTGTCTTAAATTTACCAGCGAAAGAATAAAAGCATAAGGGCGCATTTTTTGGGGCGTTGTCTGCTACTAAGAGAAATTGGATAAATAAGGGTTGTTTACTATAGAACACTGCTTTTTTGTCTGCTTCGTTCCTATTTTCTAACCCCTTTTCCTTAACAATTGAATACCGCAACTGAATAGTTGCGTTCACACTACAGTTTATACTGCTCGTACTACAAATTGCGGGACTCAAGAGCGTAAAAGCCTGCTTTCCGATAGGTAAGCAGGCGGCGGTAAACGAAACTAAAAGTGTGAACAGTTTAAAACTTTCCAATTAAACATTACACTACTTTGTATCTGGACAAATTGCACATTCTGGAATCGCGCCGTTTCTCAAGAAATTAACAATTTCCGTAGCTGTAGCATTGGGAGTCAAAGTTTTTGTTTGTGCTGCTTTTTTCCAGTTATCGGGCAAAATTCCTTCATTATATGCAGCGTTGATATTTGCGAGATACGAACATTTGAACAGTTTATTGTCGTTGATTGCAATACAGTCTTTTCTGTTACAAATTTTATATGCTTCGGTAGGATTACACTGCAACGGTATCGGTTGTCCATTTTCGATATGATACAATTCCTGCCATGATTGGTCGGATAAATTCCATTTGAATTTAATGCCGTAGTTGTTCAAAATTTTTTCTATATTGTTTTTTAATTCCTCATTAACACCATGCGGTGAAATATCAAAAACAACTTTAATACGTTTTAATTGTCGTAATTTTTCAGTATTGATTTTGGGAATTAATCTACCGTTTGTCAGTATTCGGATTTTCGTTCTGCGCCAAAAATAACGTACTGCCGCCGCAATTTCTGCAATTTCAGGATTTATCAAAGGTTCACCGCCAACTAAAATAACACTTTGCGGATCAATAACCGTACTCCAATCATTAAACCAAATTTTAAGTTCAGAAAGCTGAATTATCCCTTTGCGAAATTGATTAAAATGACAGCAGTAATCACATTTCAGATTACAACAATTTGCAACAAAAAAAGAAATTGACGCAAGCCATACCCGCTTATGAAATGTTACGTGTGGTTTCGCTTTCGGAAAAACGTAACGATAATATTTATTAATTGGTTTGAAAAATGAAAACTCTGATAATTTCATAATTTTTTTAATGCAAGTATTAAATATAACATAACTATTCAGTCGTCTGTTCTTTATAATCAACAATTCTGTTACTCAATCCCAATAAATCCACGCGGGATAATATTGTTTTCCGAACGGCTCTAATATTCCAACCCTTATTTTTCAAATTAATTACCCTTAGTAGCCAAAAAATTACCTCCGACGCGCCCTTATGTTTTTTTATATTGTTTTAAATTTACTATCGAAATAATAAGGGCATAATGGCGCATTTTTTTTGGATTTGTCTGCTACTAATGGAAATTGGATAAATAAGGGTTGTTTACTTTAGAGTGATGCGTTTTTATCTGCTTTCGTTCTTATTTCTCTAATACTTTTTCCTAAACAATTGAATCACGCGGCTGAATAGTTGCTATTTTTTTGGGGTGATGAATTTTTTGTTGTAAATTGTATGCAATTTCTGCAATTGCGACGGCAAAAGAGAACAATATTACATATATTTGTCTATCTGTATAAAGCGAACCATTAAATGATATATCGATCAAAATAACCAACAACACCGCAATCACAAAACGGTTAATCGGCGGCGGAGTACCGGTAGCATACATGAACGTAGTTACTAATAACAATATAAAAAGTCCCATTCCAACTAATCCAAATTGAATTGCGATTTGTGTAAATTCACAATGAGTATGAATGTAACGTTTGGGTATTATTTCGCCGACGATACGAAAATTTATATCAAGCCCGTAGCCGACAATTGGTCTCTTTTTTATTTCGGGAATGAGTTTCATGAGTATCCAATGCCGATCCTTATTTTTACTGTTCTCATTGAAACTATCAGCGTCTTTTGAAATTACATCTTGGACTGAGTCATATGTGCGATACCATTTTTTTACAAAATATTCATTCGACATAGCCAACACCAATATGCACGTAACAATAATAACAGTTATGAAAATACCTTTTCGCCAATTCCATATTATGAGTCCTGCGGCTATTACAACTAACATTGATAGTTGAGCTGTACGTGAAGTATTGACGGCAAAAACGAAATATACAACCGCTATAACTATACTCCAACGAATCAATACTAAAGGTATTGCTAATAATGTTAGCCGTTTTTTACGCCAAGATGGTATCAAAGCAGCAATCAAATCAAACGGCGAAGTACGCACAGCAATATTCATAGAGAGTAGAAAATATTTGGGCAAAATATGCCGTATGAATTTGATATTTCGTAACGTAAAAGGACAATAGAGCCAAAACACACTCCACATTACCAATCCTACCGCCGGTGAAGTTGTTCGGAACAATAAATAACACGCCGGTTGATCTTTTGTCATGAATCCGTAACGAACAAGTAAGAAATTGACACAAAATATCAACATTGCAATATTGAATACTGAAATTGATTTGTTGCGGGTTTCTTTGTCAATATAAAATGTTGCCAACATTAATAGAATAAAAAACGGATGCCGACTCCACCAATGTTTCAACGCCTCAAAAATCATGGTCGGTTCTGAAATTAAT
>JAITDV010000507.1 GCA_031282385.1 Planctomycetaceae bacterium
TTTGTACGATAAATTACCGGAAAACAAAAATACTCTTTTATTGGTCGAGTTAAAAGAACCGGTTCCATTTGATCAAGCAAAATTTACAGTGGAGGAAGCGGCAAATGATGCAAACCTTAGTAAAAATGTCCGACGTATCGGCAGCTTACATACTAATGGATTAAATACCGCACGACAAAATGGAACAATACTTTTTACCTCTGATATAATTATTGCTAATCGAACCTCCATGCATACATTACTCGGTCTTGAATCCAATGACAATGCAGAGAATTTCAATTACTAAATACAACCCCAAAAAATTTTGAGATTGCGAATTGATGTAAATTAATGATCATTTTAAACTGTTCACACTTGAATTTTCATTTGCCGTCGCCTGCTTACCTATCGGAAAACCGGATTTTACGCTCTTGAGTCATGTAATTTATAGTACGAGCGGGTAAGGTATCATTTCAAGTGAAAGTTGTTTTTGAGTGAAATAGCAGGTAATTTTTTTGTACGAAAAATATTATGGAATACGATAAACACAACGTTTATATTTGTTATCCCGACAATTGGGATTTTTGTGAAAAGGGAATGAATAGAATTGACGGGATGATTCAAATCAGCAACGGCGACGGTGCATTTTGGATGTTGAAGAAGTATCCGTCAAGTCAGGCGCCGAACGATATTGCGAACGAGGTTTTGGCAGCAATGCGTTTGGAGTATCAAGATATGGAAGTTGAACGGGTATCCGAAGTTATGTATGATAAATTTGTAACCGGATTTGAAATGACGTTTTTTTATCTTGATTTAATGAATGAGGCGAGAGTATTGACGTTTGACACCGGATTATTGACTTACGCAATTTTCTGGCAAACCGGTAACCAACTAATAATTCACGCTGATAAAGAAGTACCAACAGATCGCGTTCTTGACGCAATAACAGTTTCATTTCTACGCGGAAAAATAAACAACAAATCTAAAGTTGAAATGAAAAAAAATCATAAATAACAAAATTGAACTTCCAAAAACTCATGTTGTCCACGAATTTTCACGAAAGATCACGAATTAAATAATTTGTGCAAATTCATGTCATTTCGTGAATAAAATAAATTTATTGTCTAAATTTGCCCATTCTGAAAATTTTGATAATGATATAGAAAATAAGTCTTTAGAATTGTTTAATATTATTTAATCATTTAACCAACTTAACGAATAATGGGAGTATTAAAATTCAGAGCTTTTAATAAGCAAGGTAAACTAATTCAAGCGGAAATCCATGTTGACGGAACATTTCGCGGTTTCACCAAAACAACATCGGAAAACGATTGGTTTGAAACCGAAACGAAATACAATGAAGAACATGAATGGTATGCCAAATATGATGGGAGAACCATTGATTCCGGCAAGGCAATCGCCGGTAAAATTACTGTAACAGAAGTAATATTTCAGCGGAATTTGCGTTGAGTTAATCAATAACTCATGTTACGCAGGGCTAAATATCAGTTTTCCTTTGCCCCTAAAGCGGCGGGAAAAAAAATTCCACTGAAAAATTAAAAAAAATTATAATTGCCTCAACTTCATTTTTTGTAACGATATTATATTTTTTTATTTATTGAATTTTTTTGTAAAAATTAGGTAAAATGAAGTTTTTCAAAAAAAGGTACTTGACAATACTTGTGTCTTGATTAATATTGTCGCTAGTAAATTATTTTCTATATTCTCTGCATAAATGGAGACAAGTTGCTCTTGTTGCAAATTAGCTGTGAAGCTGTATTTTTCGTAACGATAAGTTTTCTTTGTCGGTAAACAGTTTTTTGTTTAGCTTGAGTGTTTTTGAGATGTGGGTTTTCAATCCGATACGTTTTCGGTGTTGCCCGTCAATTTTGTTCCGCTAAAGGAAAGTTTTAAACTCTATGTTGAAAATAAAATAGTTCTAACTATTAATTTATTTTAACTACAGAGATTATTAAAATCACAGATTTTTTTTGACTATTCAACTCATTGTTGACTCGTGTCAATTTGTGATTATAAACAATTCCACCTTGTACGAGTTTGTTTACTAATGCTCGTAATTTTATGCGGAATACAAAAAGTAATTTTAATCAAAAGTAGTTTAGAATGTCCATTTACCCAACACTGCCTGTTTTGAGTAAAACCTTTGTAGGTAACGATGCGAATTTTAACGGAGATCGCGGAGTAGCATTTAGTAATGAAGTTGGTCATACGATTAATGGCGAAATTGTGATGGTGGCGATAATTTTAATAAATTCTTGGGATGATGTGAAAGACCTTTTCCACTACATCCTTGGACAAAACAATGGAGATAATTCTCAACCAGAGAATTTTTTTCGAATTAGGGGTAATGGTACACGAGTGATTTTTGAATGCGGCGCATGGATTAACGGAGTAAATCACGAAATAGGCTTCGACCTTGATCGTAACAAACATATTGGCGTGATATTGTATATTGTTGGACGATACGATCCTACTGCCAAAAAATGGTCAATGAGAGTAAATGATGAAGAAATAATTTCTACAACAACGGATGACGTTGGAGCAGTTGCAGTTCCAAATGGTCTATGGATGATCGGTACACATAATTTCCCTGGTAAAAGAACGATACTTCATTGGTAAGATTTATTATGCTGCTATTTATGATAAAGCACTTACTGGAGATTCAATTATTGTAACAGATAGCGACAACAACGGAATTATATCGAACTACAAAGATAATCAGGAACGTGCTGTAGCGGAACATGACATGGGTTCAGCTGCTAATCCAACTGCAAAACCAATTACATTCTTTCCTACAGCCGTAACGCCGGTTACAGATGATTATAAACATGTGCAGATAAAAATATTACCTGGCGCACTTACTAATTCAACAAAATTTAACTTGAAGTGTACTAATAACTTAGAAGTTGTCAGAGGCACAAGAGCTAATGATAATGATCAAACAGTTACCTACGATGCAACCCCAATCACAGACACTACTGACCTATTTCCTGACGACGCAACAAATCTGTATTTTGTTCGAGCTAAAAATGCTGGTAGCGGAATCGACTATGTTGAATTATACAAAGTGGTAAACGGAGAGGCAACCAAAATTGACTCAGCAGCTTTCGAAGTAAGACAAACTTTAAGCGGTTGGATTATACCAAGCGGATGGAAAATCGCCAATAACACGATAACTACACCAATGCCTGTTACTACTGCTTTTGGACCAATGACTGTCGGTTCAGGTTATTATAGATCTGCTTATGGTGGTAGAAATGGAGATATTACACCTTCAAATCCGAAAGGCGAAGCTTTTACGCAGGCGCTTTTTCCCAATGGATTCGTTCTTGAATTAACGGTATCCTTTAATCGAAACAAGTCTCCTAACTATACTGTTGACGGACAAGTATATAGTTTCGTAGATGGTTATATTCAACCAGACTTTAAAAGAGATGAACAACTTAAAACTCAAACCCGTCATCAGATGGATTTCATCGGTAATAGCGGCGTCAGATTTTGTGGTAAGGAAATTCAAATTTTTGATTTGAGGTTATTACATAGTGATTTTAACGTCGTGCAAAATGACTTGGTACCGGTAAACAACAATTGGGTAATAGCAACGAAAACGATCAATGGTATAAAATATGGGTATGATGGCGACGTTGATAGACGTGTTAAAATCTATAACATTATTACTGGAAATGTGTATGATGATGCGCGGATTGTTCCTCCCCAATACACAAAAGACCAAGCCTGGCAAGAATATTCTGACGCACTAGTTCGTCAACCAAACAACAGCTATGATCTGGTAATTGATGTTACAGTGAACGGAAACCAACTCAATATTGTTACAAAATTGAAAGGTTCGCCTAACACGATTTTCAATAATACTGTTGAAACAAAACCTAATCCTTACGAATATGACAAGAGAGTTTATTTGCAGGCACATTGGGGATCAGGAGTAACGTTCAGTTCTATAACAATCAATGCCAAATAGTATTTTCCATTGATTGATGATTTGTTCTTTTGTAACTATTCAGTCGTATTAATAAACCACCTCTAGCCCCTCCGAAGGAGTGGAATTAAATTCCCCTCCTTGGAGGGGTTAGGGGTGGTTAAAAAAGTGATAGCTTTGAGTGCTTACTGCGCTACGCTGCATTGTCGCCTACTGTAATTTTTTTTGCGTAGTGTTCGGTTAGCGTAAATTTTGTCAGTTATTTAACGTAAC
>JAITDV010000524.1 GCA_031282385.1 Planctomycetaceae bacterium
GTCATAATTGCACCGCCTTCACCGGTTGTAATTGTCTTGACCGGATGAAATGAAAATGTTGTCAAATCTGAATATCGACATGAACCAATTTTTGTATTTTTATAATCCGAACCAATTGCGTGAGCCGCGTCTTCAATAATTTTTAAGCTATGTTTTTTTGCAATATTTTGAATTGCCTGCATATCACAGGATTGACCGGCAAAATGGACAGGGATAATTACTTTTGTTTTTGATGTAATTTGTTTCTCAATATTTTTCGGATCAATATTTGCTGTCGTCGAATCAATATCAGCGAATGTTGGTTTTCCACCAGCATAAACAACACTATTTGCCGAAGCCAAAAATGTATTCGGCGATGTAATCACTTCGTCATTCGGTTCAATCTCCAATGCCAACATTGCCAAGTGAAGTGCAACCGTTCCATTAGCAACTGCAACCGCATATTTTGCACCGGTATATTGACACAACGCTTCTTCAAATTTTGCAACAATTGGTCCCTGTGTCAAAAATTCCGACCGTATTGCTTTGACAACAGCGTTAATATCCGCTTCGGAAATTGATTGATGACCATATCCGTATTGTTTCATTTTTAAGTTTTATAACAGCTGTTGACGCAATTCTAACAAACCTTTCAGATTATTTTTACAATATTTAATTCTACAAACATTTATGAGTAACACGAAATTATGCGGTTTTTTTGTCTGTAAATAATTCTTTATTGATAGTTGCTAACGAGGGTATAAGCGGTAATACTGTTTCTATCTGCCCAGTTAGGCAACGGTAACATAAAGTTCCTTTTAAGTCATGGGTCAAAAACCTTTTTCTAATATTTTGCATCGTTTCACAATTCCACGCATCGGCAAGTGACAATCGATTCAGATCAGCAACAGCCAAGTAATTTTGAAAATCAACGCAACATAAAGTTAAGTAACCTTCGTATGTTATTCCAGCAATAGTAAATGGTCTGGCACAATTTTTAATTGGTTCGACTAATAAATTATTATGTCCTCCTTGAGCCCCCATTTCATGAAAAACAATATCATCAACTAACTCGCCAAACATATTTTCAATTATTTTTTTCTCACTGCGGTTAATATCGCAGACGACAAATGAAATACCAATGGGAAAAGATTTTTGCGTTTTTCGCCTATAATCAACAACATATTTAATTCGTTGAACTACTTTATCGAAGTCGTCTTGTCCATGTATTTTTCGGTATGTTTCACGCGTTCCGGCATTAAATGAAAATTTTATTGAATCAAGTCCTGCATCTAACGCTGACTTTAGTTTTTCCGGACTTGCAATACCGCCGTTAGTTGTAACATAGACGTAGGTATAACCAAGTCGTTTAGCAATTCTAATAACATCGGTAATCTTAGGGAAAGCAAATGGTTCTCCAGTCGCCACTAAACTTAATTCCTTAACACCAATTTCTGCTGCCTCCGAAAGTAATCTTTCTGCTAATGCCATATCAATCATTCCTCTTGGACGAGTCATCTTGGAATTAGCGCAAAATATACAGCGATGATTACAAACCTTGGTAACCTCTAACATAAGTTTCAATGGAGCAGAAATAATAATATCACAACACGCTTCCTGTTCTCGTTTTTGTTCCAGCTGTAATCTTTTGTTCAAAAAACCAGAATACGCCGAAACTTCTCTCTCTCTCTCTAACATGATCTATTCCCCCTTATCTTATAGTTAGTTTGATTCAATTCGAATACTATTATTAAATTTTGTACATTTTATTTCATAGTGAAATAAATAAGTATTATTTGAAAATACACAGTTTTGATAAAAACAATTATTTAAGCGGCATCGACAACTCTCCATCCTGCTTTGAGTATCTCTTTTTCTTTTATATTATTGTTATCAATCTCTGTAATTAAATTTCGCATCTGGTCAATATTAAGCCACTCACTATTGTTACCGCTATGATATTCGAAATCATTTTGTACTGGTTTCCCTGACAATTTCTTTTCAGATGGATAGGCATCTGGATAAATAACGAAATGATTATCCATCTCAATTGTATTTCGCGCATCTTCGACAGAAATCATCATCTCGTGAATTTTTTCACCGGGGCGAATGCCAATCTCTTTAAGCGGTAAATTTGGCGCAATCGCTTTCGCAAGGTCGGTCATTTTCATTGACGGAATTTTTTTGACAAAAAGTTCTCCGCCGTTCATGTTTTCAACCGCATGACAAACCAAATCAATGGCACTCTCAAGTTTCAGCCAAAACCGTGTCATCCGATAATCCGTAATTGGCAGTTCCTTTGCTCCTTCACGAATCAATTTTTGAAAAAACGGAATCACGGAACCTCGACTTCCCGCAACATTGCCGTAACGTACAACCGAAAATTTCGTCCTTTTTGTACCGGAATAAACACTACCGGCAATAAATAATTTATCACTACAAAGTTTTGTTGCCCCATAAAGATTGATAGGCGAACACGCCTTATCCGTACTTAATGCAACAACCTTTTTTACTCCGCGGTCAATTGCCGCTTCAATAATATTTTGCGCGCCGAGAACATTTGTTTTAATTGCTTCAAACGGATTATATTCACAAGCCGGAACCTGTTTAAGTGCGGCTGCGTGAATGACAATATCAATCCCGTCAAACGCCCGCATCAAACGTTCCTTGTCCCGAATATCACCCAAGAAAAAACGTAACTTAGAACTACCGACAAATTCAGACATATTCGACATTTCGAATTGCTTAAATTCATCGCGTGAAAACACCACAATGCGTTCCACATCGGGACATTCAGTTAAAACCTGTTTGATAAAACTCTTACCAAACGATCCGGTTCCGCCTGTTACTAAAATTGATCGACTCGTAAACATTGTAATTAAAATTCTATAATAGGGAATTTACTAACGCCATTTGTTGAAATCACAAAAAATTTT
>JAITDV010000590.1 GCA_031282385.1 Planctomycetaceae bacterium
TACTGCCGTAGCTTTTCATTGCTGCAACTGCACTTTCTGCTCCTAAAATCTTGTACACACTTTCATCAAAATCTGCATACACAGCTCGGAATTGTTGTAACGATAATTCACTCAACGGAATCGCTTTATCCATTGCTATTCTTACTAGTTTTCCCACAATTTCATGCGCAGTCCGTTGTGGAACACCGCGTAAAATAAGAAACTCCATCAATGTTGTTGCATCCAGATAGCCTTTGTCCAACTGCCCTTGAATTGATTCCCGATTCAACTTCGTTCCATCAACAAGCGGTACCGCTACCGTTAATATTGACTTGATCGTGTCAAAAGAATCAAATATCGGTTGTTTGTCCTCTTGCAAATCACGATTGTACGCGAGCGGTAAACCTTTCGTCAAAACAATCAACGTCTGCAAATTACCAACAACTCTTGCCGTTTTGCCGCGAATCAATTCCAACACATCAGGATTAATTTTTTGCGGCATAATTGATGAACCTGTACAAAACGCTTGCGGCAATTTGAGAAAATTAAATTCTGTCGTTGACCAAATTATCCACTCTTCAGCCAATGTACTCATGTGCAACGCAATTTGCACAAGACAAAACGCAACCTCCAAAACAAAATCACGATCACTGGAAACATCTATACTATTCGCCGCCGCCGAATCAAATTCCAAATACTCCGCCGTCTTGAAACGGTCTATTGGAATACTTGTTCCCGCTAACGCCGCCGCTCCAAGACCAAGAACTTTAACCCGCTTTTTACAATCCCTCAAACGCTCTCGATCTCGCTCAAACTTCTCACAATAAGCCAACCAGACATGAGACGCAAGAACAGGCTGCGCACGTTGTGTATGGGTATAAGCAGGCAAAATCACCTCAAAATCAGAATCACAACGACCAACAAAAGCACGCTGCAACTCAAATAAACCTAAATCCACCATATCTATCTCATCACAAACCCACAATCGTAAATCTGTTATCACTTGATCATTTCTGCTGCGGGCAGTGTGCAGCTTGCGACCAACATCGCCAATCTTTTTTATCAATGCACGCTCAATGTGCATGTGTATATCCTCATACTTAATCTGAAAACTGAATTGACCGGATTCAATTTCATGTTTGATTTCAAGTAAGCCGCGTTCTATCGCCGTAAATTCTTCAGGCAACAATATACCAACATCACAAAGCATACGCGCATGCGCAATCGAACCGCGAATGTCAACTTCATAAAGCCGACGATCAAAACTAATACTCTCCGTAAATCTTTCTACACGCGAATCTGTATCCTCCGTAAACACAGCTCCCCACGCTTTGCTTGGGTCTTGGGCAATAATTTCTGACATAATCGTTATTGTTTTGTTAAAATGTAACTATCCAGTTGTAATCAATAAACCACCCCTAACCCATCCAAATGAGAAAAATTAAATTCCCCTCCTCTGGAGGGGCTAGGGGGATTCATTGATTACAACTGCATAGTTACGGTTTTCTTTTTTGGACTAATGGTACAAAGGATACCATTTTTTTTATCTTGTCCAACTAATCTGCCTAATTTAACTTTTAATAATTGACAAAAGTAAAAATTATAATAACGCAGTAAAATCAAAGCACAATCGGCAGGTAGATAAAATTACATTAAATTTTAATCTTTTTGTTGAGAATTTATACCGAAAATATCGATAATAACTAATATTATTGTTTACAGAGATATTCTGTATTTGCCGATAATTCCTACAAAAATCCGCATTTTGTTATGAATCACACAATAAATTGGACTATGCGTTTTATTTTTGTAACCAACGATGTAGAACCGGTAAAGCTAACATTCGAATAGAAATCTCAAGCGTAAGACCGCGTAAACTATGAAAAATAGCGCAACAAGGCAAAACTACGACCCAAGTCGATTTGAACGGAAAGAAGAGCAATCGCTAACTCTACCGATTATTGGCTTACGAAAAAAATGCGCACTGATTTTCTTTACTATTCTGATTCTGATAGGTTCTGTTTTTCATTCGGCACAAAATAAATCTTTTGCTCAAACCGAAAATAATGACAAACCGACCGCAATAGATATAAAAGTAAATGATAAAACTGTTATTCGTCTTAAGTTCAGTGCGGATATTACTACCGAACAACAACAAGCAATCACCGATGCCGCACAATATTGGGTAAGCATTACAAAACCTACAGTTACAGGAAGTCCTGCGATATTTGAAGTCGTTACATCTGATGATCTTGAACAGAATGCGGCTGCCGTTTCGCTTACAAACGACGACTCCAGTTCTTCAGGTTATGTTACTGGCGTACAATCTATTCTTGCCGACAATAAATATGTTTCTGTTGTTGTACTCGGAGACGATGGTAAATACCGTTATCCTACACCAGAGGAGATTGCAGATGGCAAAGGCGCGCATGCTCAAATTTTGATTGGTACTGGTTGGCAAACTACAACAGAAAAATCACAATCAGGCGCAATCAATAATAATTTATTGCCTGTTATTATTCACGAATTGGGACACGTATTCGGGATGACGACAAATATTGTTGAAAAAAACGGTATATGGAAATTTGATAAATTGACTCGTTGGGATGAGTTATTACGTGATAACAACGGTTTAAAGCCTACTTTGTCCAAGATTATTGGACACAATACTGGCCAAATCAAAACAATATTTGAGTTAGGCGATCCGGATTCCTCGGTGAATCCTAGTCATCCTAAGTTTGCCGGTGAAAACGCGATTAATGTCTGGTATGACAACAACAAAACTCTTATAAATGAAGCGGGCAAAACCGGCGGTGTTCCGGTTACAGGTTACACGGTTATTGAGGATGAAGATGGCAAAGCTATGTGGGGAATTGACGAAAGCGGTTCGCTTTCTCATCTTGATACTTGGAATTCTCTTTTAAGTTGGCAGGATTTCAGAACTTATCAGGGGTTGATTGAAGTTGAGATGGCGGTGTTCAAAGACCTCGGTTATGACAACATTCAAACCCGCGATTTCTTCGGTCAATCTTTCTATGTCAACGGTGGCGGCGAACACGGATTGACGTCACAACAACAAATTGCCGGACGTGGTTTTGGCAAATGGAATGCAGATACAGAAAGTTACGATATTAATATTGCCAATGACGGTATGTTTGGGATTGGCGTGCATTTATTCGGCAGCAATTTGAATATTTTGCAGAAAGGAGTTATCAATGCCGGAGGAGAAGGAAGTGCAGGGATTCGGGTTGACGGAATTGGTAATCTCTTGACAACTGATACGGATTCAGTGATCAAGATGAGCAATGACAATGGAATTGGTTTGCTTGTGGCTTATGGCAAGGAGCATGTTGTGGTTCATCGCGGTTCGATTTTGGCTTATGCGGAAACGTATGGTGTTACTCAAGCTACTGAGATAAAAAATGGAATTGCGGCTAGTTTTGATTTTGGGTTACAATTATTTGTGAGTGAGGAGGATGTTGTCAGTGGTAATACGTCGAGTTATTTGAAGTCGTATTATGTTGATCCGGCAACAGGCAAAAAATTAAGCGCAACTAATGGTCCTCTTGTACGCAGATTTGATGTTACGGGAAAATTATTTGGATCGCGGGCGTCAATTTATATTGGCAAGACAGCGCATGTTGACCAAATAAATTTAATGAGCGGAGTTGATATTGCCGGTAACATAATTTCGGAATACAAAAGCGGCAATCGCGGAACATCGTTGACTTTTGGACTTTTACCTGACGACAACGGACAAGCACCGGAGTTACCCGACAGTTCTTTCAGATTTGTTTTGCAGGATCACATCAACTATGATAAAAATCTTATTGTTCCGACGGACGGTTATTTTGATATTGGAATTTACGGCGGAACAACTAATTTTAGCAGTATCCGTGTAAGCTCGCGAAATTTCAATATCGGTAAAGATGCAACATTGCTGCTAGGATCAATTCCGACGGAGGTAAAAGTTCCTTACACGCGGATAACTTCGTCAAGTTTGATCGCAAATGAGGGCATACTTGCGGGAATGGGGGAAATGAGAGTTGGCGAGTGGAATTTCGATGGTTACGACCAAACAAACAACAACACAGAAACCGAAAATAGTACAGACGCAATGTCGGGTTGGTCGGATGAGAAAATTGCGTTCTGGAAATATAATATTCAAAAAGGCGCCGATGAATACGAGAAATATTTTACTGCATCGAATTGGTTCACGAATCAAGGGACAATTTCACCCGGTAGAATTGACAATTCAATTACCGATGGCAATGTTGGGCAAAATACTGTTGGGCAAATTGATATTCATGGCAGTTTGATGTTGACTGAAGATAGCACGTACAATCTTACAATTAACAGTATTCCGAAAGATTCGTCTGTAGGGAAATGGAGCGAAGACTGCGACGCAATTTGGGTTTCAGGTTCAACTGTAATGGGCGGCAAGTTGTGTGTATTTTTGACGGACAATTGTAAGGGCGAGTTGACAGAATTATTGCAAAAGTCTGAAAATGATGATCCGATTACTTATCAAATTATTCGTTCAAGATCGTTTTCGAATTCAAATGTGGCGAAATTTACGGAGTTGGAATTTGGCAATGCTTTTTCGGACGTGAAAATCAGCAATGTTTATGTCAATCCGTATGATAGTACGGTTGCGCAAATTACATTTTTTCCTAATTCGCATTATTTTGAGGACAAGGGTAACTCGTGGAATACGCGGAGTGTTGGGCGGGCGATAGACAATGAAACTTGGAATGTGCCGGAGTTAGCGTTTTCGTTGTTGGGGTCGAAAGATGATCCGGCGACTTTGAATGATGTTTTGCATCAGATTGCGACGGATATTCGGGCGAATTCGATTATGTCGGGAGTATTGAATCCGAGCCGTGCGCTTTTTCCGCGTATTGGTTGGGGCAACGGTCAAATGGCGTCGGGTGAACGCGGACGTATTAACTGGGAAATAAACCGTGAGCGGACTATTATGAATCAATTTGACCAATTACGAGGACAAGCTCCACAACGTTTACGCAATGGAAGTTTATGGTTTGATTATATCGGTCAATCAATTAGTTCGCCGTCGGACGGCAATTCAAGTGCGTATAGTACTTATGTAAACGGAGGAATTATTGGAGGTGAGTGGAATATTACGCAACATTCTGCAATTGGGTTAGTGCTTGGTTACGGCAACGGAGCGACAAAAAGCGGAAGTAATAAAGTAAGAGTGAATGATTATTTTGGCGGAATTTATTTTGTTGCAACTCCGTTCAATCAGTATGAGTTTAAAGCTTATGTAGGTTTGGGCAGGCAAGAATATACAATGCATCATACAATTTATAATTCGTCGTTGAAGGACAGCAACACTGGTCAAATAATTGGTATTTTTGATCGTTATTACGGCAGAACTGACGGGACAACAATTACCACGAGTTATGAACTTACGCGACCGATAATGATAACGGAAAGATTTATTGTCAGACCAACTTTCGGCGTAGATTCGCAACACGCTTGGCAAGACGGTTTTTCTGAAGAAGTACTGTCGTCAACAAACAATGGTCTTTATGCACTTACGTTTGATGATATGTATTTGAATCACAACATGGTGCGTTTAGGTATCAATTCCGAGTCGATTGGACCGCGTGGCAGTTTGTGGTTGCGCGGTTTTTACAATTTCAATTTCGGCGGAAACGGTTTCCCAACTTCAAGGGCAAGGTTTACACAAGGCGGAAACAAATTTGATGTGCGGGGAGCTGATATCGGTTGGGATGCGATTAATTTGGGTGTAGGTTTTCATTTATGGATCAACGCCGATCATTCCGCATCTTTCATCACAGATGTCAACACCGACATTTTCATAGGCAACAGCGGGGCAAGCGCTTTTGGATTACGTCTTGGAATATTGCATAATTTCTAATGAAAACGTAAATATTCCGTCGTAGAATTCAATTGTTCATGAAAAAGGAAAAAAGTTTACAGGGAATAGAAACAAAGCAGACGAAAACGCAATACTCTAAAATAGACCTTTTCGCTAACTCCTCCGAGACCACCCCTGACCCCTCCGAAGGAGGGGAATTATTCGCCTCACTCGGAGGAGTATTCTTATTCCCCTCCTTCGGAGGGGGTAGGGGTGGTTAAAAACATGACCGTTTTAATTAGTTACTACGCTACGCTGCTTTCCCGCCTGCCATAAATTTTGCCGCGTAGAGTTGCCGGCTGAATAGTTATTTTTTTTGTAATTCTTTTTCAATAACTCTGACGGATTCCCATTTTTTGCTACAGAAGCGTAACATAAAACAGACAAAATATACGAAAACTCCCAAAGTCAAAATCAGCCAACACCACATTAAACCAAAACCAAAAAAATGAATCCCCATAATACAAAAAATAGGTAAAAGAGGCGCATAAGTAAATACAACTCGCATCACAAATATTGTGTCTCCCGCGCCGCGTAACGCTGAACTGGCAATAAACGCACATGCATCAAAGAAAATATAAACCGCAATAAAACGCAACAAAATAACCGTTAAACCACGAATCGCCTCAAACTCATCCGCATCCGAAAATATCGCAAACGCCGATAACAATAAATCCGGCACCACAAGAAACAAAATCGCAAAAAATCCCGTGTAAATACTACCAATAACAAATGCGGTATTTGTTGCACGATTTGCTAAATCAGGACGGTTGTTGCCCAACTGATTGCCGACCATTGACGTTACCACGATACCAATACCAGTCAACGGAATAAATGTCAACGAATTCATTGTAAACGCAATTGTTGTCGCATTTCTTGCCGCCTCACCCAAACAGCCAATTATCAGAATAAACAACGTAAATGTTGCCGTATCAATAAAAGTATAAGAACTACTCGGCATGCCATAATACAAAAGCCGTCCCATTAACCTGAAATCCGGTTTCATTCCTTTCAAGATATTGTAACGTTTTTCTTTCATGTCTGTCAAAAATATTAACGTAACATAAATTATCAAACGTACCCATTGGGAAATCATTGTCGCAATCGCAGCTCCAAGAAGACCGTTTTCTTGAAAACCGCACTTGCCGAAAATCATACAGTAATCGAGAAAAATATTTAACACTACACAAAATAAATTATTGTACATCTCAATCTGCATTTTGCCGCGTCCGCGAAAAAACGCCGCCGCTGCTTCTCCGCTTATTGTTGCGGCGCATCCTAAAAGTATGTAGTGGAAATACAAACTCTCTAACTTAATAAGATTCTCTCCATGCCTAAATAAAACAAAAAGCTGAATCAAATACGGCTCAATAAAAAATAAAACCGGCATAACCATAATCCCAATCCATATTCCTTGCCAGACAATTGCCCCAATCCGTTGGTTATTACCGCTGCCGTAATACTGGGCAACAAACGTCGTTACAAACGTCGTTACCGCAAACGGTATTGAAATCGCCGACCAAAATAACATTATTCCTTGCATCGACGCTGTCATTGAATCCGGATCGTACCACATCAGAAACATACGGTCAGTAAAATTCATAAGCGAAATAGAACCGCTTGAAATAATCAACGGTATCGCTTGACGCAAAACATCAAATCCGCCGCAAGAACGCGACCACCAAGACTCTGATTTCCGATCCAAAATATCCATCCAACCGTAAAAGATAATTCTTGTACATTCTTTCGTTACGAATTATTCATTTAATCTGCATAATTTTTGTAACGATTATATATTAGACCTTTTCTCTAACCTAAAAATACATCAACGCAACAAAAAACCGCCTTTAACTCCTCCGAGACCACCTCTAACCCCTCCGAAGGAGGGGAATAAGAAGATGCCTCCGAAGGAGGCGAATTATTCCCCACCTTCGGAGGGGTCAGGGGTGGTCTCCTACAGGTTAGCGAAAAGGTCTACTGTTCGTAATATAAATTGCGTGTCTCAGGAGCGTAAAAGCCTGCTTTCCGATAAGTAAGCAGGCGGCGGTAAACAAAAATTCAAGTGTGAACCAGTTTAAAAGACCGCCCAAACTTGAAATTTTGATAATTACTTTTTTTATATTTTTGTGTTTCCGAATTCTGATATGCGTTTTGTGTATTGGTTTGAATTGTTTATTTGTGTTTATGTCTTTTCAATATTTCATTCAATAATTCAGGGCGGTCTGTTGTAATACTCTCAACTCCCCAATCCAACAAAACTTTCATCCGCTCTGTATCATTGACCGTCCAACACCACACATGAACTCCAGCCTCTTTCAATCTTTTAATCAATTTGGGCGAAATAATATTATGGTTTAAATCAAGCACATTCGTATCAAGTTGACGGCATTTCTTCAACAAAAATTCCGCTAACCGATCTGCATTATCTTCCGCGCTTGTGCCTTTGGGCAATTTCTCCGAATACAACCACGCAACACAAATATTCGATTCCAAACGGCGTACTTCCTTAACAACCTTTTCCGAAAATGCAATAATTACTGTAACAGAAATCAAATCATATTTTCGTACAGTTTCTATAACCGGTTTTTCAATTTGATCCATTTTTATTTCTATAATGGGCGAACACTGCGTACCTTTCAGAAGTTCAAGATATTCGTCAAGTGTAGGTACTTTTTCGTTCTTGAATTGTTTCCCTTTCCAGATTCCGGCGTCAAGTTTTCGTATTTCATCAAATGTCAATTTAGTAATATCCTGATTTTTTCCGCCCATTGTTCGTTTGGTTGATTGATCATGTGAAAGTACAAGAACGTTGTCGGCGGTTTTATAAACGTCGCATTCGGCGCCGTTTGCTCCGGCGGAAATAGCTATGCGGTACGCCAACAACGTATTTTCAGGCGCAAGATACGACGCACCGCGATGCGCAACATTGACACGCGTCAACATCGGCATCTCCCATTCCGCCCGCAATACACCAGCCGAATAAGACGAATAAATTAACGTAACAAAAAATAAAAACAAATAAATCTCACGTATTCTCATAATTTAATTTCTTAATTTTTCGATTTTGTTTTCCAATCACTTGTTGCGATTTAGCATTTCGGTTTTCTTTTTGTAATCGGCAAGAGGAAATTTGCAGACAATGCAGACATGAACGCCAACTTACAAAACGATCCGAATAGTGTAATTAAACACGCCAACTAGTCAATTACCCTTTTTAAACAGTTTACACTTTAAATTTCCTTCACCGCCGCCTGCTGCTTACCTATCGGAAAGCAAGCTTTGACGTTCTTGAGTCGCGCAATTTATAGTAGACCTTTTTTCTAACCTAAAAATACATCAACGCAACAAAAAACCTACAACGAAAAACCGCCTTTAACTCCTCAGAGACCACCCCTAAATCCCTCCGAAGGTGGCGAATAAGAAGACGCCTCCGAGTGAGGCGAATAATTCCCCTCCTTCGGAGGGGTCAGTGGTGGTTTCCTACAGGTTAGCGAAAAGGTCTAGTACGAGCAGTATAAATTGTGAACAGTTTCAATCCGCTGAAATATTACAAATTTTTCAATTATTGGTATTATTGCGTGAATTTTAAAAAATTCCTCTTTTCTTATTTTGCGAAAATTGTTAGTATTTCACCAATGTTACCTTACTCGCCTAAAAAAGAGACGGCGGATAAATCTATCCTCGCTCAACCAATTACTGTAATAACTCGAATTTGTTGCCGGAATCCGATTTCGGTGATTGCGCTGTCTGTGTTTATTGCGGTATTTTGTGTGTATTGGACTTATGAGCATCTTGGTTTCAAGATGAGCCGTCTTGATCTTATTAATCCCAAAAGCAGTTTTAACAGACTTTGGCTGGATTATATTAAAGAATTCGGCGACGACAGCGAAGTAACGATTGTAATTGAGGGAAAAGGCAATGCCGAAATTATTCCTGTACTTGAATCTCTTGCCAACGAGATTGCGGCGTATCCGCAATTATTCAATGGAATCTTGCATGGCGTAAATATTTCTACGCTTCGGTCAAAGGGGTTGCATTATGTCCCGACGCGTGAACTTGAACAGATAAATCAATTCGTCAATGAATCACGAAATATTATTGAGAATAATTGGGAAATGCTTGGTGTTAACAGAATGCTCGACAATATTACGCAAAGATTAAAACACGAATCAAATCCCGCATCACTTTTCCGAACATTGCATGAGCTTGATACATTTTCTAATAGTCTTGCGAAATTTTTTGAACCTAGTCCGACGTATGGTTCTCCGTGGTTAGGCACGGAAAATATTAAGGTATCTGTTCCCGATATTATTGCAGCTTGTACTCAAGACAATACAAGCTATCTTCTTTTTCCGACTCAAAACGGCGTAATAGGTTTTGTTCTGCTGAAATTGGTCAACATTGATAAAACACAAATCGCACAAGGAACCGAATCAATCTCAAAATTGCGCGAAATCATAAACCACACAAAAACACAATATCCGCATCTCGAAATCGGTTTAACAGGAATGCCAATACTCGAAAATGACGAAATGAGATTAAGCAACGAATCAATGACGAAAGCGACTATACTTGCATTTCTTGGTGTTGGAGCGGTTTTTATTGCGGGATTCGGCGGCATTCGGCATCCGCTTGCGGGAATGGTAACATTGCTTATCGCCTTCGCGTGGACAATGGGTTACATTACAATTGTTATCGGTCATCTTAATATTTTGAGTATTTCATTTGGGGCAATGCTTGTTGGACTTGGGACTGATTTCAGTATGCATTATATTGCAAGATACATTGAATTACGTAACCGGAATTTTTCTTGTGAAGAATCTATTTGTCAAACTGCGCGTACTGTTGGTCCCGGAATCGTTATAGGCGCACTTACAACTGCGGTTGCTTTTTTCATGGCGTCATTTACTGAGTTTATTGGGGTTGCGGAATTAGGGATTATTTCGGGCGGAGGAATGATTTTTTGTCTGCTTTCAACTCTTATTTTTTTTCCTGCGTTGATTATAATCATGGACAAAAATAAAAATTCTTTGTCAAATTATCCGGCGCCGATTGATATTCGTTGTGCAATTAAACCGTTTACTCGATTTCCAATCGTAACATTATTCTTTACCGCAATAATTGCAATATTATGTTGTGCCGGCGTCAGACATACCAGATACGATCATAACTTGCTCAATCTACAACCTGAAGGACTTGAAAGTGTTGCTCTCGAAGAGAAATTGTTGAGTATGGATGTTGACAAGGGCGGCAGAAATGTATGGTTTGCATTGTCAATTGCCGACACCCGTGAAGAATTACTCCTTCGCAAAAAACTTTTTGCACAAAAATATCCGGATATAACAGTCGAAGAAATCGTCTCATGTTTTCCAAGTGAAGACGGCGAAAAGATTCTTTTGATTCGTCAACTTGCGGAACGTCTTGCGAATTTGCCTGAACGTCCGCCTGAGATAAATATAGTTGATCCGTCTGTTGTCGGCGGAGCAATTGAACGGTTGCAAAATATGCTCGCCGATCAAAATAATCCAGTCAACCTAATATCAAACAGAAATAGACCTGCAAACAATCACCGAACCACGCCAACATTAGACAAAACCGTAATCGAATATTACGAAAATTCATTGCAAACCGTAATGAAACGGTTAAATGATATTCGTACCGCACTTCGACGTATGACGTTGGCGGAGTATCAAATCCGTATGTCAAAATATCAAGCTGCGGTTGCAGGTGATTTGCTCACGCGGTTAAAAAGTTTGAAATCTTGTTCCAACCCGCAACCGCCAACAATAAATGATTTGCCTTCATCGTTGGTTGAGCGTTTTGTCAGCCGCGGCGGCAAGCACTTAATGCGTATCTACACAATGGCGAATATTTGGAATATGGACGAGATGAAAAAATTTGTTACTGCTGTCCGCGATATTGATCCGAAAGCAACAGGAAGTCCGTTGCAAACTTACGAATCGTCGCTCCAAATGCAACAAGGATTCATGATGGCAGCAGTGTATGCGTTTATTGCAATTACGATTTTATTGTTTATTGATTTTATGAATGTGCGTCATACGATTGTGGCAATGACTCCGATGTTAGTTGGATTTGTGATGATGTTTGGCGTATTGGGTCATATTGAGATTCCGTTGAATCCGGCTAATTTAATTGTGTTACCGTTGATCTTGGGAATTGGAATAGACAGCGGCGTCCATATAATTCACGATTTCCGCTCGCAATCCGGCAAGTATAAAATAACCGCTTCAACTGCACTTGCCGTACTCATAACATCATTGACAACAATTATCGGTTTTGGCTGCATGATGATTGCTTCACATCGCGGATTGCAAAGTCTTGGGCGGGTGTTGGTAATTGGGGTTGCGTGTTGTTTGTTTTCGTCAATTGTTGCCTTGCCCGCCGTGTTAACTTTGTGGACAAGACGTCGGCAAGACGAACAAGATATTGACCCGACTGGAAGAAATTCACGTTATCCCGATCATGCACAGCATCTCAATAATACACAACCCAATCATACGCTGCCGCAAACAAATAATATCAACACTACGCTTGACGGCATACCTTGCAGTTCAAAAGAAAATGAAGAATACGAAATAACTCCGCTAACTTTTTCACGCACAATTACAGGAACAAATCCACAATCCGTAATAAAAAATTTACCGCAAATTATCCCCGAAGTTTTGCCGCAACAATTTGTCAATCAAAACAAATCGCCTAACCAATCCGATGATTTTGCTCCAATAATAATCCGATTTATTGATGCAAATGATGAAAAAATTGAACAGATAAATCCAGTTGAATCTGATTGTGTTGAGAGAGTTGAGAATGTTACTGAAATTGATCGTTCTGATTGTGTATTGCAAGATAATAATTTGCCTGAAACAAATCCCGCAAATTCAAAGACGAAATCAAAACGGCTGATACGGCATTCTGCATGAGTTGTTATTATTTCAACTGGACTTTTGCAAAATACATAACAACTTTTAAAAGAGCAGATGATTAAATCTTACTCAATTTCGGCATATATTTTGAACCTCAAAGATGCAGAAATT
>JAITDV010000103.1 GCA_031282385.1 Planctomycetaceae bacterium
TCTGCTTCACGTTTTCTAAATGAAAGATTACATTATTTGATCATTATGCAACATATAAGTTCAATTATTTTCCATGACACATTGTCCAAAGAACAATTACAGCGGATGAGAGAATTGGATTGATATTGCCGCCTATAATAGATTGCGGTTTTGAATTTTCTATTAACTTCGACGCTTATGAAGCATTGGAACTCTCAAACGACCAACGCAATAAATTATCTGAAGTAAAAAAACAACACTCCAAACTTCAAAATGAAGTTGCCCTGAGCGAGACGGGCATTATGTTGTCGGTTAAATTGCAGCCGACCAAAGAAGAATTGTTAAAAGGGAATAAAAACACCTACATCATGCAAAGACTATTACACAAAAATGAAACAATAAAAAAAGTAAATTTATTCAAAGCAGAAGTCAAAAATTCAATCTTTAATATCCTAAATCCGCAACAACAAAACAAACTTGCCGAACTGAATTTTGAAGTAAATCGCCAAATTGCTTCCATAAGTTTCAAAACGATCACGAACAATTTAAAACTTCCATTGTATTCCCGTTTGAAGAGAATTTATTGATTCGCATTCTCCGCCGACAAAAACTTCTCCAACATAATTAATGTACATACTACAAGATCGAAAATTGTTGAATGCATAATTTGCGCCGACATTGAAAGTGAAAACAGAATTACCATACCTGCTTGTTCGCAATGCGGTCGAGATTGGTCCTTGAGATACGGTTGCTTCTGCGTAATCATCAAGTAATTGTTGTGAAAAAGCTATTCCAGCATCAAAACATAATAAACCAAAATGCCATTGAACATCCGTACCTAATCTAATAAATAATTGTTCAAGCGAAAGATTATCGTAACGAAAACCACCTGTTCCTTCATTGGCATCTCTTATTGAATTAGCAAGATAATCAACTGCAATAAAAGGACGAATCGCGGAATTATGCCACGTTTGAAAACGCCGACCAAACTCAACATTCAACTCAAACGTATTCCCGTCCGGCTTGACAACAAAATCACGACCAAGCACAAAATCATAACGCGAAATCTGATAACGTTGATGCCCGAAACCAAACATCCCACGAATATCAAAACCATAAGAAAATAACTTTGCACCGTAAGCGCCAACATAATAATCATCGCCCCGAATGTAATCATTGGCAATTTCGCTTCGTGCATCTTCATACCCAAACATGAATCCCAAATGTGAACCAAATCCTGTAGCTAAATCGAAACCGAATTGAATTCCGTTTGAAATTGTCTCTAACAACTGTCCACCATAAGCGTCATAAGAACTTCCAGCCGCAGATTTGCGACCAACATAATTGACCCAAGCATTGTAAAAATTACGTTCCGCTCCAATTGCAGCAACAGGAATTTTATAACTTTGTCCGCGAAGTTCAGATTGAGAATTATCACTTGAAAGATAGTTGCCGTGAATAGAACCGTATCGGTAAAGTAATTGATTTATTCTTATGTTTGTTGCTTTTTGAATTGTATTCCATTTGTGCAAATATGCTGCGGAGGCAAAAATATCAGACAACTTTGCCGCCTCAAGAATTCGCACAAGTTTTATCGTACCTTCAACCAACTCTACATCAATAAGCGTGTTGCCAAGTTTGATTGCTTCTGTTGCTCCTGTTACAGTGCCGTCGGCGAATTTTACGCCTTGCATAAGTTTTGTCATGTCTGCGTTAGATAAATCCAGCTCCCAAATTGTTCCTGCATCAAACACGACAGATCCATTTGCATTGCGATCGTAAAGATTCGCTACTGCTCTGAATCCTGATTCGCCATCGCTAGTAAAACCGCTTCGCAACATGCCCTCTCGAATAAAATAACTTCCTGCCTGATGTTGCGTTTTTCCTGATAACGTTAAAATTCCACCGCCAACTTTTGTCACATTGCCCGTAATATAATGTCCGTCAAAATCCTCTATCCTGCTTCCAACTCCTGCATTGAATACTACGCTGGCATCTGCAAAAATCGAGTTACCGTGTGCTAATTCAGCGTTATTTGATATTGCTACATTATTCTGAAACAACACATCTCCAAAATCCAAATTAGATACAATCTCAAAAATCTTTGACGTATAAATTGCACCTCCAAGTGATTCGCCTCCGCTTGCAACAGTCTTATTGCCCGTGAATTTACCGCCTTGAATTTTTGACATGCCGGTTGAGTCAGCTTGAATATTACTATGAGTTTTTGTAACAACAATTGCACCGCCTGACGCACTTACGCCCTCAGCAATATTATCAATAAAATCTGTTTTGGCAGTTTCGATTCGTTGTGTTGAAAAAATCGCGCCGCCATTACTTGATGATGACGCGGAAGTTGTTTTATTGTTGGTGAAGGTTGTTTCTGAAAATTTGCTAATTTGATTTTTGATATTGCCGTAGTCGGTATATGTCAACGGAATACTATCTTTATACATACTATGAATTGCAATAGCGCCGCCGTAAGCATTAGATTTAGCGGTAACAGAATTGTTTTCAAATATCACTTTGTCAAAAACACCATCAAGATCACGAAACAAAACCACCGCACCGCCCAACGCTTCTCCGGTTCCGTTATTTATTGTACGATTATTTCTGAAATTGGTCTCGGCAACATTGAGCGTAGTTTTTGGAATTAATAAATTATTATTGCCTGCCGTACCGCCGTATTCTTGTTCTGCGAACAAGGCGCCGGCATACGCTGTACCTTCGCCGCCTTCAAGTAGTTTCGATTCGTTATTCGTGAAATTAAATTTGGTAATACTGCTGCTGTTGCGAATACATGATAAATATAAACCGCCGCCGGCAACATAACCTTTAATATTTGCCGAAACCGAATTGCCGATGACGTTTCCTTCCTCTAAATTAACCACATCATAATACAAAATAGCTGCCGCACCACCTGTAGCATTTTTGTTTTGGCGGGTAATGTTGTATCCTATATCGATTAGATTTACAGAGTTATTTGTGAAATCAATTTCTTTTAATGTAACATTTTTTCCTTTGTTAATGAGTTCAGTTGTATTTGTTGTAAAGTCACCGTTGATGTACAAACTTCCGCCGCGTGCGGTGAATTGCGTGTCGTGCAAAATCGCTAAATCAATTTTATTATTATCAAAAACCATCTTATTAAATGTTGCAACACGCGAGTTGTTGTCACCGTTGCCCAAGAAATTTAACACGCCGCCGTTGCGGAAAACACCGGAAGTAATATTCTTATCAATAAATTGAAAAGATGATAAATTGAGATTATTGAAATTGAGATTATTTGGAGATTGGACGATAGACAATAATCGTCCGTTTGTACCGGATTGTGAAATTCGTGTCGCAACAGATTTACCGGTGATGTTGAAACTTGTTAAAGTTGTCCCGTTAAAATTCCAAACAGTGCCGCTTGGATTAGAACTAACAGTATCACTATCAAACAAAAGATTTATTTCAACATTGCCGCCGTTGGAGTCAATTGAAGTTACGTCATCAGTCAAATCTTGAATATTGTAATAGTCAGCAGCTTTTGTTATTGTTGATACAACAAGAAACAGACAGACAGTAATAACCCGCCCCATGAATTCAATAATGTTTCTTGTGCAAGTTTTCATCTTTATCCTAAGTGCTTTTGATTAGCAGTTTATTGCCGCCGGATTATTGTTAGCTGTTCATGATCCGCTATAATGTCAATGTCCAAATTTTTGTAACGGAAAATCAAAAAATTTCTTTAGTGAAATTGGCAACTTGTTCAACTGTACAAGTCAATATACATACCGATTGCTATGATCGCCAATATACTGCCGATTAAATTTAAAATGTATTCAGTGCGATTACAAGTTTCAGTTTCCAGAAAACTGCAACACAACGTCTCAAAATTTTCGGCGTTATAACACAAACAATCCAGACAAATCACAGTATGATATAGATATTACATCTGGCAAAAGTTAGATGAAAGTTTTCAATTGTTCAATAATACCGCCAATTCTGATTACACAAAATTTAACGCTAGTTCAAAACTTGGCACGACCCGCAAATGAGAACAGACGACGCTTGCCAAAGAGTTGAATATTGATGCGGACAAAGAAGAAGCCGATAGTCTCTATGCCGCGATGGATTGGTTGCTCCAACGCCAGCACATGATAGAACAAAAATTAGCCAAACGGCATTTGTACGAAAACTCTACTCTATTATACGATATATCATCAAGTTATGTAGAAGGCGAATGTTGTCGGCAAAATTATTAACAAATATTATAGGTCAAAACATTTTGTTGCAGAAATCAACGAAGGAATATTTTTCGTTTCATCGTAACACAACCTCCATTCAACAGGAATCAGAGCTTGATAGACTTTATGTTTTATGTGATTCGCACCGATATTCTGTTGTTGTTTCAAACGATGTTCGAAGACATATTGTTTCAAATGTTGCCGGACATGACGGATATTTTTGAAGTGTTTTCGTCGCCAAAATTTTCGCTGAATCTCTCC
>JAITDV010000122.1 GCA_031282385.1 Planctomycetaceae bacterium
GACGTCAGAGTTTCCTTCGCCGGGCGAGATTCAAGTTGCGTCGGACGCGTTGAAAAATAAACTTATTGAGGTGATTGAATCGAATCATTGGATTGAGACAATTTGCGGCGAAGACACAACATCCGATCAACGCGGATATTTACGGCTTCATTTGCGAAAACTTATAACGCCGCCGCCGATTCCTGACTTATCGCATACTCAAGCTGAAGTTCGCCCGTTGGTTTTAATGTTAGTTACGGCGGTTACTACGGCGATTGGATTGATTCTTGGCAGTGGCGTTGTCAAGTTGGTTGGGATTTCGAGTGAGACAGGTTTGGTGTTGGGTTCGGTTTTGGGCGCGGTCTTTGGTGTTTTTTCTGTGATGTTTTTGGCAACTCATGAGAAATTGCGTAATTGGTTTCTTTTAGGTCTTGGGCTTGTTTCGGGTGCGGATTTGGCGGTTTTTTGGTTGCGTAATATGTCTTTGGTTACGCGGGGTTCGGTTTTGTCTATTCTTAAACGTTTTGTTTTTTATGGCGGGCTTGCGTTGATTGCGTGTGTCTCAAAACGCAAAAAGATTTTTAACCGCGACAACTACAGGAAAGAAATCGAAGCGATAATCGAACAATGGCTTCGTGTCGTGTTAGCGGTTTTTGCTGTGTTGACGTACAAGATAAATTCTCTTGAGCAGAATCCGTTTAATCGTTATGCGGAAGACAAGGACAAGTTGAATACTGTTGTATCGATTGTAAAAAAGCTGAAAAGAGTTGATTCAAGAGATACGAATATTACTATTGATGAGTTGGTGCAGGAGTTGGAATCGTGCGGGTTTGAAGTTGAGGGTGAAGCGGTGAACGTGGATTCTTGTAACGATAATTCTGTTTGGGCAACAGACAATGAAGAGCTTATTTGGGACGAAACGCAAAATAAATTTTATAGTGCAATTGGAATCATACGTAACGGCGACAAGTTTCAAATTGTTGAGGAACCGATAATTCGTAACGAAATTGTAGAAAGAAAAGGGATCGCAAGAAAAAAACGTTAAGTTGCTGTTTAGAGGTTTATACTGCTCATACTTTACTTTCCGTAATATTTCAGTGAAATTAGTGTTTTGAGTTAATTAATAGCTCATGTTACACAGGGGCTAGATATCAGTTTTTCCTTCGCCCCTTTATGGGCAACGCATAACAACCCGCCGTTTTGCGGTGGGTTGTTAAGCAATGCCCCTTGTATTTTTAGGTTAGAGAAAAGGTCTATTAGAGCCGTTCGGAAAATTATGTTGTTCCTCGCGGATTTATTGGGCTTGGGTAACAGAATTTTTGACGATAATAAACATACGACTGAATAGATACTAAAATTTGCCAATGTATTTCACCCTGAAAGTTGCAATACATAACAACCCGCTACAACGCAACGGGAAATGACTCCAACAAAAAGCCGCCCTGTAACAGACATGCCAGAAATTTGTTACAACATTATTACATTACTGTATTACATTACTGTCCCGCCTTGTCCTTTCAGAGCTAAAACTGCATTGCCAAAATTTTATACTCTCAACTAAATAGCTACTATTATGTTACAAAAATTAATTACTTGGATTGATTCTTTCGATGATTACGTGAATCCGCTTATTGTTCGTGAGATGCGTAGGCTTAGCAAGACTTATGAAATGTTTTTTTTTATTTCGTTTTGGTTGACGGTGTATTCAATAATTTTTTTTGCGGCGTTTTTTAATGATGTTAGTACGAATATTTTATTAGAAGTATTTTCGGTAATTTGTGGTATCATTTGGATTATTGCGATTTTGTCAGGTTTTCTCAATTATCAGTCAATAATAGAAAATACTCGGAGAGATGAAACATTATTTCTAACTGGTTTGTCGTCTCGCCAACATCTACACGGGTATTGGGGGATGTCGATTCTTTGGTCGCTGTTTTTTATTTCATTTTCGATACCGTCGTTGATTGGATTGGTATTAATTACAAATTCACATTATTTATTTTTAATTCCTTTGGAAGTATTTTTATCGTCGCAATGTATTACTTTGTTTTGTTTGTCAATTTTGGCACAATCCACATCCGCAGGAATTAAACATGTATTTACTGCCAAAGAGAGCTTTCTTAGTGTTATTGTTTTTATTTTTTCTATGGTATGTTTTCAGTTTCCATTTATTATTATTTCTTTTCCGCAATTAAATGTTCTGTCGTATTTCAAAGAATTCGGTTTCTTTTCAATTTTTGTCCAACTTCCAATTGCACAAATTATCATTGCAATGGTTGCCTATAAATTGAGCTTGCGGGGGTTCAAGACAAATTACAGACCAAGATTTAAAGAAATTTTCTACAATTGCGGCGTTTACTTTTTAACCAACATAATATTGACAGCAATTCATGTCATCATCTTATTGACATTGTTCTGAACAATTGCGGTAACAATTCAGCCGTGCGTATTTTAAACTGTTCACACTTTAAATTTCCTTAAATTGCGCAACATAAAAGCGTGAACGGTTTACTAATCCTTAACCTCTAAAAAAACATATTACTGAATAGTTGCGAAAAACCAGAAAAACAACACCTTAATAAAATAAACAATTATCGGGGTAACTATTCAATTATAGTTTACAAGGTACAATTACGTCGTTTTTTCAATGCTGCACGTATTGTTTAGGGGGCTGGAGTGTTTAGACATTTCACGATAAAAAACACATGACTGAATAGTTACTTCAAAATAACCCCTGCCCTTAACCCGCTTCCCTTCCATTCCCTTTCCCCTCTAACCTCTAATTGTTTCCCTCCTTCCTTTAATAACATGAGTACCTCAAAATCGAAAGCCAAATACACAGAAACTCAATCCAATTTATCTGAAAATGTTAGCGGTATCCGAGTGATACGCGAATATGTTGATTCTCTTGTTTTTGCGTTGATTTTAGCGTTTTTTTTCAAGGCTTTTGCGGCGGAGGCGTATCTTATTCCAACCGGTTCAATGGCGCCGACGTTAATGGGACGTCATAAAGATGTGTTTTGCGAAATGTGCGGCTACCAGTTTCAAGTCAACGCCAGCGAAGAATCCGATGACCAACTCCCTGCACCTCTACTTGATTACGACGGAACACTGTTGCCGTTGCCGAGGGTTGTCGGCGGTACTTGCCCGCAATGCCGTCATACGATGTATCTTGGCGAGGACAATGTTGATCATAAAAATTACCGCTCTTTCAACGGCGACCGTATTTTTGTGAATAAAAGTCAATTTGATTTTAGTAATCCGCGGCGTTGGCATGTTACCGTATTTCGTTATCCGGGCAAACCACAAATCAACTATATCAAACGACTTGTCGGTTTGGAAAATGAAACCGTGCGAATTGAACATGGAGATATTTTTGTCAAAAAAGATGGCAACACAGAATTTGAAATACAACGTAAACCATTGCCGCAACTTCTTGCAATGCTCCGTATAATTGATGATAACAATTATGTTTTGCCCGAGTTGCATGATGTTGGCTGGTTTGACAAGTGGAATAATAGCCCGTCAGGAAAATGGAAAAGATCGGAAGATTTCAAATCGTTCTCAATTGACACAAACGAAACCAATTCCAATAACTCCGCTAACTCCGCTCAACCAAATTCGCCCGCAACCAACACCCATAGTAATTCTGAACATTGGCTGGAGTTTTCTAATATTGTTCCGACGTCGGACGATTGGTTTTTTCTTAAACAACAGCGTTTGCCCAACACCCCGCAAGCAGCGACAAATCCGCAACTTGTTACAGATTTTCTGAGTTACAATAGCGGTATTCTCCGGTTTCCCGATAGAACAGGAGCAATTCGGCTGGAACCCGAAATATTTTTTCCAATAATCACACGAAACGGTAAATCACGCAACGAACATTTTTGCCGTCAAAGTACAAACGGGTTGGGGTTGAATTGGGTTGGCGATCTTGCGGTATCAGTCAAGTTAAAAGTGCAAAAAACTCAAGGTACATTTGCGTTATCGCTTGTTAAAGGCGGCATAATTTTCAAGTGCGAAATTGATCTGGCTACAGGTACGGCAACAGTTGCAATTGACGGACACGAAAATCTGTTTGAACCTGCAACCGCCCAAACTCCAGTTAAATCAAAAGGCAATTATAAAATTATGTTTTGTAATATTGATGAAGAATTGCGATTAATTATTGACGGCAAAGAAATAAATTTCGGAACAAAAAACCGCTACGATAGACTTTGCATCGCGAATAAAAATAATCCATTAAGCCGTAACAGACAACCAACTCTACGCGACGTAAAACCGGTTGGAATTGGGGTGAAGGATTCGGCGGTTGTGATTGAGGATATTAAGGTTTGGCGTGATATGTATTATATTGCGTGTGATGAAGTTAATCGTTCTAATTGCGATTTGCTTGATTCGCCGCTTAACTATGTCCGCAACGCATACACGGTCGAAGAAATAGAACGCGCAGTCAATAGATTTTTTGCTAATCCCGATTATTGGAAATTGCTCGGTCAAACGCGGCAAGTTGAATTTCAATTGAAACGGGATCAATTTCTAATGTTGGGAGACAACAGCGCAAAAAGTAAAGACAGCCGACTTTGGACAGAAGATCGGATTCCGCATTATGTTGAGCGGAATATGTTGATAGGCGAGGCAATGTATGTTTATTGGCCGCACGGTTTAAGATTATTCGGATCAAGTTGGGCAATTATTCCGAATTTCAAAAAAATACGAAGAATACGTTAGTAGCTTGGTATCTTTTCACGCAATTTGAATTAGCGGTTAGGAAGGTTGTTATTTTGTATCATTTAATTCAAGTGTGTTTTTTATATTTCGGGATTAACATGTTATCCTGACTTTGTATTCCATAAAGAAGCATCAATTCCGTCCATTCCCCCCCTTCCCTTGTCTCTCTATTTCTTTTTCCTTAATTTGAAAACCTTTATGTATAAAATTTATTCTTATCGAGTGAAAGTGTCAGCGTCTGATGTTGATGTTAATGGTCATGCGAATAATGTTTGTCATGTACGTTGGATGAATTCGGCAGCGGTGGAACATTCGCGTGCCAACGGTTGGTCTCCGGAGCGTTATGTTGAGCTTGGTTCAACATGGTTTGCAAGACGTCATACGATTGATTATCTGGCGCCGGCAATGGAAGGCGACGAATTGGATATTCAGACGTGGGTGTGTGAATGGAAGGTAATAAGGTCTGTCAGAAAATATCGTTTTATAAGAATTTCAGACGGTATAATAATTGCGGAAGCGGAAACGTTGTGGGCGTTTGTCAACCTGAAAACCGGACGCCCAACAAAAATCCCGACTGAAGTTTCAGATTGTTTTTTTGTTACCGATAGTCCAAAACCGTAACTATTCAGCTACGTAATTCAATTGTCTTGGGGAAAAGGGGTTAGGGAATAGGAATGAAGCAGACAAAAACACTGCGTTTCAAAGTAAACAACCCTTGTGAACTTCTAAAAACTCCTTTTGTCCACGAATTTTCAGGAATTAAATAATTTGTGTAAATTTATGGATAGAATAAATTTATTGTCTAAACTTGTCAATCCTAAAAATTGATAATTCTGCCAAAAATAGATTTTTAGAAGTTGCCCTTTATGATATTTTCTGCGATTGTGTTTTTGTTGTATTTTTTTTGTACCGTTTGACAAGAGGAAAATACGTGGTAGAATTAGTTTGCGTTTTTTGATAATTTAGAATAGTTTACAAGAAATTGTAATATTGAGTTAAATTACTAGATTGCGAGTTTGTGCAATGTACTTTTTGTGAAACCAGCGAATTTGTATGGAAATATTTTCGAGTTTGTTGTGTGGTGAATTTTCAATTCCGATTTATGAGTTGCGGGGAGTGCCTTATGAAATTGGTCGTGAATATGGGTTGCGTGATGCGGATAATATATGTCGTGTTTTATCGCATTATGTAGATGTTTCCGGTTGGTTTGGGAGTTCGTTGGTGGATGTTGGCAAACTTGAGATTGCGGCGGAAGAATTTTGGGGATTGGATGGTTTGTCGGAAATTAGCGGAATGTCGGCAGGTGCTGGAGTTCCGGTTGAGTGTCTGATTTATCATAATCTTCAAAAATATGCGGTTGGAGCTTGTACGCATTTTGCGGGAGAATTTGGTGTTGCGGGGTGTTTTTATCATGGTGCGAATATAGATGTTCCAGCGTTTTTGATTTTGCGTGATTCGTTGACGTTTCATATTCAGCGGCGTTTAGTAAATGACGCAATACCATATATTATTCCAGGCATGGCAGGAATTTTGTTTGGGATATGCGGTTTCAACGCTTGCGGACTTATGGCGTCAAGTTCAATGCTTGTTGATGTACCGCAACCGAAACGTGTTACGGGAATGTTTCATGGAAGGATAATTTGCGGGTTGTTAGGGAGTTGTGGCAGTATTGAAGAGGCGGTGCGGTATCTTTCGGAGATTAAGGGTTGGGGCGGTTGGTCGGTGATGGTTTCTTCGCCGAAGGAAAGGCGGGTGATTTACGCAGAGTATCACGAGGACAAAGTAATTATCGATACGAAAAATAATCGTTTTATTTGTAGTAATCATTCGCAATTATTCCCGACGGACGGCATTATTATTCCTGATCATTCGCGGTTACGTTATGAGCGTTTGAAAGAGTTGTTGTTAGGTGACGGCAATTCTGCCAAGCCAGAGTTAGCGCTTTTTGATAAATTCAACCCAATCAAAAAAAATGAATCAAAATTCAGAACTATGAACACAGTTTTCAGAACCGACCACGTAGTTTCAATTTTAGCCGACAACGCCGGAAAATATTACTTCGCACTATCAAAAGACGCCGAACAAAAAATTTGGAAAATAATATAAATTTCTATAAAAATTATAGATCACTAGAAATTTATACATAAACGCCTAAAACAAATATCGATAAATAAATTTAATAGGAAATAAACAATGAGTTTGGACATAATAGAAAGATTGGATAATTTGAAAAGTAAGATTGCCACATTGTTACTTTATCGTATTGGCGGTAGAGTGGCAAATCTTGGTTTGACTGATGATAAAGGCGGTGATTTTAAGGAATATTGCTTCAATGAAAATATGGTTGAACGTGTTTTTCAATTGAAAAAAAATTTGGACGAAGAATCGATTGACGTGGTAGATTACTGCATAAAAATGATGAAATATGCGCCCCCGATGTTACAAGATTGGGATAATGAGGTTACTTTAGTCAATCCTAAAACATACGTTACTCAAAAAGATCAAGATATTGCCAATGAATTTATCCGTAATCTCAAAAAGTATCAGAAAAAATATCCGCTTTCGGTTAAGGCACATGTTCCTGATGTATTTATATTCCATAACGGTTTGACCTGTTTTCCGCGGCAGATACACACATATCTGGTTGGGAAAGATTTTATCGATGGCGGGGCGTATGTTGGAGACAGTGCTCTTGTCTTTTGCGAGTATAATCCTAAAAAAATATATTCGTTTGACATTTCTGATGCGAATAGTGTATTGTTCCGTAAAACAATGGAATTGAATAAAATTACACCGTCTAAAATTGAGTTGGTAATTGCTGGATTAGGCGAAACTGATTTGGTGATTAAAATCAATGATACCGCAAACATTTGTACGAATATTTATTATCAAGGTGAAAAAAATGTTCAGCTTCGATCTATAGATTCGTTTGCATCAGAACAAAAATTAAATGTCGGATTTATAAAGTTGGACATAGAGGGATCAGAATCAAGTGCAGTACGAGGAATGGTTCAAACGATCCGGCAAAACCGACCAGTATTATCGATTGCAATTTATCATAATCCGCACGATTTTTTTGAAATTAAACCGTATCTTGAATCGCTTGACATAAACTATAAATGGATGATACGCCGTATAACTCCCAGTAACATTTTACACATGCCGTTTAATAGTCTTTCGTGGGGACTTTGTCACATTTCAGCATTTAACGACACATATTTACTTGGCTATCCTGCGGAATTAGATGATAAGCAATGAAGCCGATTTTACGAAAAACTCATTTTGTCCACGAATTTTCACCAATTTTACACTTATTTTTGGTGTACTAATTTGTGTCAATTCATTGGACTTGCCGGATATGCTAGTGAATTATTACCTCAAATTTTCAATATAGAAAGAATTAGTAATTCTGTAACCGATATTCAAAATTATGATAAAAGAATTGACGCCGTTTTTTGATATAGATGAAAAACCGTTTTCATCAGCGGCATTTATATGGTTGTTGTTGCGGTATGATTTGCTTGTTGTTAAAACAGCACAAGAAATAAACGCCGCTCAAGAACAACTTGAAATAATTATTGAAAATTTTGAGCATAAACTCCAACGCTCCTTGCCTCGACCAGAAATTGTTTCCGCCTCCGACAAAATCACAACCGACAACGCAACTCCAAACATCAAACCAAATAACGATCCGTTTTTTACAAAACTAAAACAACTCGAATCCTCCACAAGAACTATAAATTGTTACAGAAAAAATAAATCCTCTACTGTAAATGTTTTTTTGCAAAAATTGCTTAATAACAATTATCGTAACGAAAATATTTTGAGTGATAACATACATTCAGTTTTACGATTGAATATTGTCGGGCAAGGCGGAATGAAATTTTCGGTTATTTTCCAAAACGAAAATTTATTTAAGATAATTAAAGGTTGGTTTGGTGTAAATTTTGAAGGAACTGTTGCGGGGATGTTGCGCATAAATACAAACATTCTTTACGAAATATTAAATTCCGACAACGTAACTTCCGCAATAAAAAACGCCTTGACCCGATGCCAACTCCTACTAACTACCACGCCAAACTCAAAATTAAATATCCAAAACATCATAACCCTTTTTGAATCATTAGTCGCAAAATAATTGCTAATCCCAATAGACCTTTCGCTAACCAGTAGGAGACCACCCCTGACCCCTCCGAAGGATGGGAATAATTCGCCTCTCTCGGAGGCGTCTTCTTATTCCCATCCTTCGGAGGGGTTAGGGGTGGTCTCGGAGGAGTTAAAGGCGGTTTTTTGTTGCGTTGATGTATTTTTAGGTTAGAGAAAAGGTCTAATATACCGCTAGTACAATAAATTGCGTGCCTCAAGAGCGTTATTGCAAGACTTTTCAAGAAGTAAACACGCAGTTGCTGAAAATCAAAATGAATAATTTAACTAATTTCCAATTCTCAATTTCTTTCAATTGCTAACTTTAATTCATTAATGAAAACTGATCTATCTGGACGAAATATATTGATTACCGGCGCATCTTCTGGTATTGGTCGTGCGGTATCAATTTTAGTTTTTGCAGCAGGTGCAAATGTTTTTTTACTTGGTCGCGATACTGAACGTCTCAAAGAAACAGCGAAATTATGCGAAGAAACTTCACATAACGATTGCGCAAAAATTGTGCCGATGTCTTATGATTTGACCGCGGAACCAGATGATATTCCAAAATTATTTCAACGGCTTGCGGGTGATTACGGAGAATTTTCAGGTCTTGTACATTCAGCTGGAATCGAAATGGCAAGACCTTTGCGATCAATCAAAACAGCAAACTTGATAAATACTTACATGAGCAACGCAGTCAGTGGTGCGATGTTGATGAAGGGATTAAGCTTGACGGGAGTTCATAACAATTTCGGCACGTCGGCAGTTATGATTAGTTCGATTGCAGCGAGTTGCGGCAACGCCGGTCTGCTATGTTACAGTATGAGCAAAGGCGCCGTTGAATCATGCGTCAAAACACTTGCAATTGAACTAATCAGCTCAAAAATACGTGTCAATTGTATTGCACCGGCAATGATAAAAACTCCAATGACCGAAAACGGCACTTTCCAAAAAATCCAAAGTATAGGCAACGAACGAAAAGACTTAGTTGAATCACGACACCCAATGGGTTTCGGCGAACCCAATGATGTTGCAAATGCCGCTTTGTTCCTTTTGTCCGACAAAAGTAAATACATAAACGGAATCACACTTTTCATAGACGGAGGATATTCCGCACAATAATTACAAAAATTAATAACATTGTACTGTTCGTACTATAAATTGCGTAACTCAAGAACGTAAAAGCCGCGCTTACCAATAGGTAAGCAGACGGCTGTAAACGAAATTTAAAGTACAAACAGTTTAAAATAACAACCCCAAAAAAAATATGACAAGACAAGAATTTATTCAAGAACTTGAATTTGTATTGAACACTGAAGCCGGAGAGTTGACGGAAGATGTTGAGTTGGCTTCATTGAGTGGTTGGGATTCAACCGGTATGTTGGGAGTAATTGCGGTTCTCGATGACGTCGGCGTCGCAATTCCTGTTACAAAAATTCGAGAAAGCCGGATAATTGCCGATCTGATAAAACTTGCTGGCAATGCAATACAATAAAACTAAAACACAATTGACTCCCCCTGTTTTGCTTTACTTTTTTTGCTAGAATGTACCACCGGTACAATCAACTAAAGTTATAACCTTTTTTGAGCAAGATATATGGCGTTATTACGTTGACATGCGGCGTTTCTTGATGTGATTCGTCTTGAGTTTATAGATTTCCTTTTTTTGCTTGAATTTTTTCCTGAGTATTCGGTTGGAGTTGATCCTAAAAAGATTGATATTGTTATAGTCAAGAAAGATTTGCATGTTTCGATAAACAAAAATATAGGTTTTATATTTAAGACACACAATCTTATAGAATATAAATCTTATAAACTTTCATTGTCCTTATCTGAATACGATAAGGCACATGGACGTGCTAGATTTTATGTTTCGGAATAAAACTTTCCCGCACTGATATTTCCATAGCGATATTTACGCATACACCTCCATATAAGTTATTTTCGCAGTTTTCATCTGACGGCATAAAAGTACAAAAACAAGACAAGGGCACATATTTAGTCTTGGACGAGTGGTGTGTAACGCAGATAGTGGTAACTGACGAATTGTCTGAAGAGAATAATTTTTGGTTGTCGTTATTGCACAAAGACTTGACTACGGTTGAATTTAAGCGTTTGTTAGAAGAGATCGACAAGAAAGAACCGATATTTGAGCGAGTTCCTTTTTGGAGTTGCTAATTAAGAAAATTGCCCGAATTTTTGAGGAGTTGATAAAGAAAGGTTCGTTAAATAAATTACTTGAACGTTATGGCTTGTTGACATCGATAAATTCAACAAAGCAATGGAAAAACTAGCCAAAGAAAAAGACGCAGAAAGAAAAGCCGAAAAAGTAAGACTCGCCAAAGAAAAAGACGCCGAAATAGCGGAGGAGAATAAAAATATTGCTCGTAACCTTAAAGAACTTGGTTTGGATTTTGTTGGTATAGCTAATGCGACAGGATTGGAAATTAGTGAAATTGAGCGATGGAAGTGAAATTAACCTGCTGTTTACACATTAGTATTCGTTACCTTGTGCAAGTTTAACTTAGCGGCAAGTCTGTTTTAGTGTCTTTAGATTATCGAATTTTTTGATTGTTTGGTATAGAGATTTTTCCGATGAAATTGATTTTAATAAGTGTTTGTGATTCGGTGCGCAAGGTATAGTTGGCTATGAAAGAAAGTTTATTGAGAGAACCGGTTGCGGTTGTGGCGATGAGTTGTCGTTTGCCCGGGGCTGTTAATCCGCAAGCATTCTGGGAAATTGTTATTGGTGGCAAGTCTTCGATTCGTGAAGTTTCTACATTGTGGTTGGATCATGAAATCTATTTTGATCCCCAACCCGGTAAAATAGGAAAAACGTATTCTAAACTCGGCGTAATTTTTGATACGATCAATATTGAAAATGAAATCAAAAATTATCGTTTTCACGAACAATTTCGTAATCGAGATCCGTTATTGAAACTTGCTTATATTGTTGCCGATGAGGTTCTTAACGATGTAGTGATTCATGATGGGTGTGATGATTTTGGGGTTTATATTGGTGGGCTTCGTGCGTCCGATTTGGGTCATGATTATATTCTTTCGGTTACGGTTGAGACAGTATTTAAATTGCTTTATGAATTGCCTGAATTTTCTCAATTACCATCTCAAATCCAACACGATATTGTTACCCAATGTGTAAACGAGGCGAGGCGGAAATATCGTAACGAAAATTATTGGGATTGTGATTCGCCTGAGTTTCGGGTTGGTGATTTTGCGGCGGATTTACGTAATGTTTATGGATGGACGGGTGCGGCGTATTCGTTGGATGCGGCTTGTGCGTCGTCTCTTGTAGCGATTGATTGTGCGAGGGCGGATATTCTTGCGGGTAAAATTTCAGGTGCGTTGGTTGGCGGGATTTCTGCAATGACAAGGTTAACGCCGATTTTATTTTCAAAAAATTTCGCGGCAACTCCGACATTAAGCCGACCATTTGATGCCAATGCAGATGGTATGGTTGGTGCGATGGGAATTGTGTTTGTATTTTTGAAATCTTTATTGCGGGCGGAGCAGGACGGGGATAAGATACTTGGGTTGATACGTGGAATTGGATTTTCGTCGGATGGACGCGGCAAGAGTTTATGGGCGCCGCGAGTTGAAGGCGAATTGATAGCAATGAAACGGGCGTATCGCGAAACGTCAATAGTACCGCAACAGTTGCATTATCTTGAGGCGCATGCGACATCGACGAGTGTTGGTGATTCTACTGAGCTTAAAACTATCGAGAATCTTTTAAGTTGCGAACAAGACGATTTATTATACGGCTCTCCGCAGTTGGATGAATCTATTAACAACAAAGTACAATCCGAATTTTTGTACGAAAATACATTATCTGATTCTGATAAATTGGCAAATAGCGTTACGAATAATAATCGCAATAGGCATAAACTTGCCATCGGCAGTGTTAAAGCGAATTTTGGGCATGCGTTTGAAGCTGCCGGATTTGTAGGTTTGATGAAGGTGATACAAATTTGCCGTAATAAAATTATTCCGCCTCAAATAAATATTTCTGAACTTCATCCTGATATTTGCAATCGGCAGTTACCGTTTTTTATTCCGCAAGAGCCGGTGCAATTAACTGAATCTGACAAAGATACATTACTTTTCGGAGTCAATGCGTTTGGAGTTGGCGGTCTCAATACGCATTTGATTTTTGAGGAGTACAAAAAAAATAGTTTGTTGATGAACAATCAAAATCAATTACAGAATCAAAAAGTATCTACCTCAGTTACCAGTACTCCGATTGCTGTTCTTGGGATTGGTTGTGTTTATCCGCGTGCGTTTTCGCTTGAACAATTCAGGACAATTTTGAAACAAAAAACCGATCCGAAACAACATCTTTCATCTTTTGGAATCAAGCGTCGTTTTTTTTCGGGGCAAAAAAACGGATACGAAACGGAGATTTATGGCGGTTTTATTGAGAATTATTTGTATGATTGGACGCGGCACAAAATACCGCCGTTACAAATTCAACGTTGTGATCCGTTACATACTTTTGTAATGGGAGCTGTTGATGATGCGATGAGTTCGGCGGTAATTGGTCGAGAGTTATCAGAAGCTGAACGTGATAAAATGTTTGTTGTTGCCGGTTCGGAACATCTTACGAATTTTTTCTACGAATATCAACAGGGAATGCGCTCGCAGGAATTCGGGCAAATTGTACGAAATAGCGCAACGACAATTCTACCAACATCAAGTAAATTGTTTACGGACAAATTTGACTTGGACGATGTTGATATATTATTGGATAAAATTGCGAGAAATTTTGTCAAGAAAATTCTTCACGAAAATTCTTGTGTTTCTGATGTTACGGGCGGTTTTTCGTCTAGTTCGCTTGCGTCGCGGATAACGAAATTGTACGATTTACATGGAGGTGCTTTTACGATTGACGGCGGGTTCGTGTCGTCATTGATTGCAATAGATTATTCGTTACAAAAATTGCGTCGTTGCGGCGGTATGGGAATTTGTATCGGTGCATATCATTGGACAAATTCGCATGCTTTTGAATTTTATCGTTCGAGATATGGTGAACAATTTTTTCCGATTGCTGAAGGTGCGGGGGCTGTTATTCTCAAGCCGCTTGTTGAAGTTGATCCGATCAAGGAAAAACCGTTTGGTTTGATTTATGATGTTATTCGTATTACGCGGGGAAAGCCTGATAACTCCGATTGGGATGCTCTTAATCTTTCAATAAGTGATCTTGCTTTTATTTCAATATCTGCACCTGCTCCATCCAAACATCTTGCAATATTGGATAAATTTTTTCGTAATGAGAAACGCGTTCCGCCGATTCCTGTAACAACATGCCGAGATCAATTTGGCAATTTTTGTGCTGGTGCTGGAATGGCAGAATTGATAAAGATTTTTTTAATTTTGCAGGATCGGACAATTCCGCCGCAGTTTGACTGGAAATGTGAACTGCCGACAGATAGTATATTTTTTGTTACGAAAAATCCGATTGAGTTGAATTTAGTCGAGCGTTCATTTGTGGTGTTATTTGATTTAGATGAAGATGGCAATGGTTATGCGGCGATTATTTTGCCATTTCTTGTTACGGAAAATAACACAGATATTGAACATGATATTATCAAATCACGACCAATTGAGAGGCAGAATGTGTTAAGATTTATTGATGAAAAATCAGTTGGTGTTGAATTTCCGAGGCGTGTTTATATTTACCATCAGGTTGGTGTAAATTATGAGATTGGTTTTGGTCTTGGGGTTGCGGATGCTGTTGGGATTGAGAGATTGATTCGGAAGTATGATGATATGCAGCTGCGTGAACAATTTATAGGTGAAATTGAATGGAGCGGAATATTAACGCGAGCATTGGAATTATTCGGAGAAAGTGGAATTGATGAATTGCGCGGACTTTCAGATGGTTCGGGGGTTCCATTTGAAAAATTATTCATGCACAACATCAGATTTTATTCGGGTTTGACGGGAACTCAATTTTTGTTGCGTGATGCCGGTATGTTTAGACATCTTGTTATTTTAGAACATCCAATGTGTGAGTTTATCGGCGGCGAATTTGATGTTCATTTGTCGGAGTGTGAACCTGCAAGCGAAGAGCCATATTTACGTGTTACGGCAACCGGTTGTGTCGGAGGTTTTGCGGCAAGCAGAACCGAAATTTCTGTTTCAATATTACCTAAACTGCAACAACAATCTCAAAACTCACTCGGTGAAATGCAATTACCGCCTCTTTCAAATTTAGCACAATTCATAAACATCTCTTCATTTTTTACAAAAATTTCAAATGTTGCAAATGTTAACGATAAAGTTCCTATACCAAACGGAACACAAATGAAATTTCATCAATCCGAAAACTTAACAGCCAATGATTCATCTTTAGATACATTAGATAATCCGGCAACAAACATTCTGATTGTTGATACGTTAACGGGTAATTTCAAAAACACAATTCCAATCTACGAACATAACCTAACAACAACAAAAAAACTAATACAAAAATTTTCATCAAGCCCACGATATCTTTGTACAATAATGTTGTGGAACGGCAGAATGGAAATTTTCTGATTGTTTCAAGATGTTAAACTGTTTACGCTTTTGAGTAGGTTATGAATTTTTTTATTTTTTGTTTTATCGAAGTTTATTTGCGTTTGTTGCGAGTTGTATTGCGATGTGCATTTGGACAGATAGTTGTTCTTGGGTTTTCTTACCGGTTAGTCTTTGAATTTCTTTGCCTTCCGATTCCAAAATTAAAATTGTTGGAAAACTTTTGATCCGATACAATTCACAAATCGGTCCCATCGAAGTTCCATCGACAGAAACACATATAAAATGTTTTGCCAAACGGCGGATTTCTTGATAGCGGAATAATTCAAAAGAACGTTTACAACTCTCGTTGTCTGCCAACGTAAAAAAAACAATAAGCGGCTTCCGCTCAATTCTTGCTTGTTCTTTTGCGTTTGCAAAATCATTCAAAAATACAACAATTTCTGTATTGTTTCCGCTATCTGTATTTCGCGATAATTGTCTGGACAAACTTGATGTCAAAATAAAAAATAGAAAACACGATACCAAAAATATCGATGCAAAAATAAAAATTAATTTGGTTCTTGTAAACATTGAATATCAAAAAAATTTTCCAGAAGTTTTGTAAAAGTAAAAAAAACGAAAAGGGTAAGTGCGCTTTTGGCTTCACTCCCCAACAAATCAATTCAATACTGAAATTTTTATTTGACGTATTGTATATTTGAATTGCGTTTTGGTTTGTCTGGGAATGTTTCGGGGCGTGAGGGTAAGTTGATTTCGGTTATTTCTTCGTCGTCGGATATTTTTTTTGTTTTATTTTTTTGTGTTGGATTTGGTGCTGGAGATGGTTTGGAATTTGATCCTATTAGGTTTGTAATTGGCGAAAGAATCTGGCTGATAGCTCCTGTTGACTGGTTTGAGTTTTGTGTTTGTTTTGTGTTTATTTTTTGTTGTATATTATTTTTAGCAACAATATTGGCAACAGGTTTTTGTTTTTTATTTTTTGGATTTAGGTTTGGGCTAGGTTTATTTTGCCCTAACCCTGAATCAAAATTTTGCGAGTTACCTTTTAGAAAATTTACGGCGGATGCAAAAATATTTTTGTTTTCTTTTTTTGTTACTTGTTGGTAGTTTGCGAGTTGTATGTTTGAGTTATTTGAGGAGATCATTTGTTGGTTATCTGTTTTTGATTTTTTCATGGCAAATTGTTCTTGCTGCAAACGATTTCGTTCAACTGTCAGATTATGTGATTCTTGATCAAGTTCAGTCTGACGTTTTGCCAAAATTCTTGCTTGACGTTGTTGTTCAAATTTTATTTGTTCTGCCTGAATAGCAAGCTCTCGCAATTGCCTTTGCTGTTCAGTTTCAAATTCCGCGATTTCTGTATTACGTTCCATTTTCGCATCAATTTTTGCTTGTAATTTATTGGCTTTTTCCATTGCAAGACTTTTCATTTTTGCGTTTTCAATCTCGTCTGTCTGTGAATCAATTTCTGCCTCAACTTCATTAAGAGCCGCTATTACTCCTTTTAAATATGCTCGTTCAACTGTTGTATCATCTGAATTTGTATCAGTTGAATATTTTGAAACTTTATTGCTTCCGTTTTCGTTTGATATTTTTTGTACAGAAATTCCTTTGCGACGATTAAAAGCGGGTTCAGTTGGTACAGAATGAAATCTTGGCAAAGGCATCATTGATTTTTTGCCCTGATTAGTAACAGCGGTTTCATTGTTCAAATTATCGTTTTCGTTATTGATTTCGTTTTCGTTATTTGCGTATTCATCTTCCGGTTGATCGCTATTGTATAAATCAGGTTGTAATGGCGGCGGATTTCTTAAACCTGTTGCAGTGTTGTTTGCAGCAATTGCCGGATTATTTGCGGCGTTACGATTAGCCGTGTTGTTACCAGCAACGTAATTTGTTCTTTGTCCATTGGGATAGTTATTTTGTTGATATTGGTAATTTGCTCCGTTTTGTAAATTCTGCATAACAGTACCGTTGGCTAACATAACATTGCCGTAATTATTGTTTCTATTATAATTTGCATAACCGTTGTAAATATTGCCGTCAACTGCCGGAACAACTCCGTTACTTCTGTTACTTCTCGCAATAAGTTCAGCAGCCAACGGCGCCGCGTTATTTGACACCAAAGCGACCGAAACCGGCATCCCACAACCCGGCGTCATTCCGCACGGATGCGATGGCGTACAACCTGGATGTGAACCACAAGCCCTTATTACCAACTGATTGTTTATCGTTCCGTTTGGCAACTGAATTCCGTTCGGCGTCATCATTCCATTCGGCGTAACAACACCCGCTGCCGCAACATATCCACCGCCATTGATAGCAGAAACTCCCGGTACGATTCCCATCGATACAAGTATTCCGTTTGGTCCGGCAACAGTTGTAGGTTTGGGCGGTTTTTGTTTTGAGGGAGTTCCATTATTGTTTGGTGGAGACGAGATTGTGGAAGGGATTGGTTGTGAATTTGGAGTTGGCGAATTTGGAACGCTAGACGACGAAGTTCCAGGCAATGTTGGAAAATTCAATGAGGGCAAGGCGAATCCGTTTGTCAATGCTCCGTTTAACGGAAATGGGTTCAAGCCGGCATAGGGAGAGCTGCCGTAAGGCGGGTTGAATCCGTAGGGAGACATAATTGCCGGTTGGTTTGCTGGATGTGGAGCGAAGGGGCGACCACAATACGGAGTCATACCGCATGGTCGCATTGGACTACAAAAAGGAGTCAAACCACACGCACGCGCTGCACGCGAATTGAATGCAAAAGAGTTCGGATCAGACGGATCAACCCACATCCCGCAACCAGGCGTCTCACAACACGGATTTTTCACCGTACAATTTGGTGATAATCCACAATGCCGCCGTATTTTTTTGCCGGCAACACCGGATGCAGTTTGAGAATTTTCATCGCAATCACATGAAGATTTACTATGTCCCAACTTGCAAGTCCGCTCCGTATCACAACCCGTGTCAGGCGGACAACCAATCCAAGGCGGACGATTATACTCAAGACTAATAATATGTCCCCTGTTCACAGCATTATGCGAACAACCCGAAAAATTTATAACTGCAAAAATCAGACCGAATCCAATAATCACAAAAATTGAACTCAGACAAATTGAATTCGGATTTTTTGAACTAAAACGAAATATTTTGTCTGTTGAAAATGACAAAATACCGTAAATACCAGTAACCGCCAAACACATCAAGCCAACAACAAAAAACGTCAGTATTTTTTGTAATGTTTTTGTTGTCGGCAATATTTTTGTGATTGGAATCCGGTTATAAATATGGGGGGATGATTTCTTTTGCATGATTTTTCATTCGATAGCGTTGAAATCTGATTCGTGCTGTAGCTTGTTGCTGTAATTTAATAACGATAAATTGCCGGTTATTCCGACATGAACACATCAATTGTCTTAAACAAACGCACATTAGGATTTGGTAACACAAATACGTTAATGCGAGATCGTCAATATGTAAAATTATGCAGGTAACGAAAACTAAAACACGAACAGGTTAAAATACCCACAAAAAAAGTGAATTGAATTTACAATTCAGATTCATAATTTGGATTACATATTTTTCACGGATGATAATGAAATAAATCGGCTCAATCTAGCCGGAATAATTAGAAAAATCGTTAAACTTAACGCATTTTCTCAAAAATTAAGATCGGATAATGTTAGACTGAAAAATATAGATAATTTAGACAAAACTAATCAAAATCTCCTCACATCTGAATTTCTGAAAACACAAAATTATTTAATTTTGTTTGTATTTTTTTGTTTTTGGGAATGTTTATTGGATTGTAACTATTCTGCCGGCAACTTTACACGCAAAATATCTACGGCAAGCGGGAACACAGCGTAGCGCAGCGACCGCTTAAAACAACTGAATAGTTACGCAAAAATTTGACAAAATTAGTATAATTTTCAGAATTTACGGACAAGAGAAGTTTTTTTGCAAGAGGCGTAAACGGTATAAGAGAAACCAACGCACAATCAGAAATCAACATACGTCCATTATTCCCTTTTGAACAACGAATCCCAATAAGAGAATAATGGCGTAAAAGGGGCAATTGTTTTTTATTATTCCAGCCCTAAATTTTTGATAACTACATCTGCGCCTAGTGATAATTTTCTTATCTTTTCAATTATTTTTTGTTTTATCGGCGAATCTAATTTTCCGCCGGCTTTGGCGATTTTTAGTTTTAACGCAGCGTAATTTGCGCGTCTTTTTCTACGCCGTTTTATTTCCTTTTTTCGTTCGGACATTTTTGATTTTCTCCTAAACAATTATCTTTTCAGTTAAAATTTTTCGACCACAACCTCATAACAATCCTCGTCCAACACGACGACTGACCACGATCAAAAAACACAAAAGAAGGCGAAATTGTACAGCAGCAACCCTTTTTGTCAAGTAAGGGAGTTTGAAATTCAGAATTAGGAATTGAATTTTAGAATTTCCTTTAATTTGGATAGTGCGTGGAGATTTTTATCGATTAAATGGATGAGGGGGGTAATTGACAATAAGCAGTTCAGCATTGACAATTTTCCCCTTGCAGCGTCAAAGTTGTTCCAGAAACCAAAATACGGGATAGTTCTTTTTTGTTATAAAAAATTTATGCTTGCAATAATAGATTATAAAGCCGGTAACCTTACTAGTGTTAAATTGGCGATAGAAACAATTGGAGTTGAAGGGATTATTACATCTGATCCTGATGTTGTCCGCAAGGCAGACCGTGTGATTTTTCCCGGAGTCGGCGCAGCCGGTGCAGCAATGCTTAACCTCAAACAACTTCGTCTCGTTGAAGCATTGTACGATGTCGTTCAACGTGAAATTCCTTTACTTGGGATTTGTATTGGTATGCAAGTTTTGCTTGATTATTCCGAAGAAAACGATAACACCCCAACACTTGGAATTATACCTGGTCAAACCGTCCGCTTTCAACCCGATGACCATTACACAAAGGTTCCGCAAATCGGTTGGAATTCCGTGAATTGGAAATCAAATGTTAATACTGGCAATCGAAATAATCTTGACAAAAAATATTTTGAGGATATTGAATCAGGAAGTGATTTCTACTTTGTCCACAGTTATTATCCTGTTCCTAAAAATCCTGAAAATATACTCGCAACCACAGAATACGCAAACGTAAATTTCGCATCAATTATCAGACACAAAAACATCATCGCAACACAATTCCATCCCGAAAAATCAGGACATATCGGTTTGAAGTTTCTTGAGAATTTTTGTTTGGGATAATGTTAAATTGTTCATGCTTTAAATTTACTTTGTTGCCGCCTGTTTATTTATTGGAAGGCAGGTTTTTACGTTCTTTTCTGAATTCTGCGTTCCGAATTCTGAATTTAACAATACTTATTGGAGAATTAAATGAAAATAAATGGTCTTGAAATAGAACGATTTGGAATTTGGTCGGGGTTGACGATTTCAAAATTATTTGACGGCGTTAATGTTTTTTATGGTGCAAACGAAGCGGGCAAGTCTACTATAATGGAATTTATCCGTACTGGATTTTATGGTTTTGACGAAAAACGCCGTCAATATGCACGTCGAAGTTGCGGGCAAAATCATTTGTCGGAGGTTGCTGTTGATGACAACGGTAATCCGCTCTGTGTTGTTTCCGGCGGTACGCTTACTCTTGAATCCGCAAGCGGAATCTACAACCTTCGGCGGTTTTTTCATCCTGATGGTAATGATTACTTTGAAACAGTCGAATTGCGAAACGTGAATGGCGAAAAAGAAGGTTTGCAATTGTTGCGGGTTTTAATTTCCGGAGTGGACGAACAGACTTTCAATAATGTTTTCGCAATAGGATTAGACGAAATCCAGCGTATCGGTACATTGAGCAACACCGATGCGTCTGAAATGTTGTTTCAATTAAGTGTGGGCATGGAGCGGGTTTCGATTGTTGGTGCGATTAAGGAATTGACAAATTGCCGTAACCGTATTTTGAGTCCGCTGGAAAATGACAACAAGCCTTCGCAACTTACTCAATTGATTATTGAGCGCAAAAGGATTCTTGATGAGATTGATGCGTCTAAATTATTTGTCCGTGAGTATGTTCGGACGAAGGACGAACTTAAAGTTACGGATCGGTCTGTAGCGGTTTTGGAGGAGGAGCTGGCGGTGCTTGAGCGGGAGAAGAGGCTTTATGAGATTGCCAAGCAGGTTGAGCCGATGTGGGTGAACCGTGATAAAATACGGCGCGAGATTGATGCGATGGGCAAGGTGGTAGTTGTTACGGATGCGGTGATTGAGAAGCTGGGCAAACTTACGAATGAATTAGCGGCGAATCGTAAGAATTTGCAGGAGCTGAAAGCTGAGTACAAAGTTGCCAAAGATGAAATTAAGGCGCAACCGGTTAATGAATTATTATTGAAATTTTCGTCTCGGTTGGAGGTTTTGATTGAGGAGGAGACGCGTATTATTGAGATTGATTCGCAGATTTCGGCGTTGGATGGTGAGATTAATTCTATCATGTCGCGGATTGGGGAGGAGGATAATTTGATCAAGCGGGGTCGTCGTGCAAGTTCAGGCAATGCTGTTTCTGTTTTGTCGTACCATGAGGAGCGTCCTGTTGTTGCGGGTTTAAGCGAGCATGAGTCGTCTAATCTGAATTCGTCAACTAATTTGAATTTGTTGGTGTCTGGTAAAAATATTTTTGCTGGTTATCGTACAGCTGCGCGGGCGGTGTTGAAGGCGAGGCGGCGGTTGGGGCGTGTCAAGGAACAATACACTGAAGTTTTGGGCAGGTCGAAGGCGTTGGGCAACAAGCTGAAGCCTGAGCTGGCAAGCCGTAATGTAAACGCGGTTAGTGAGGCGATTGATAATGCGAAGGAGGTAGCGGCGGCGTTACGGAGGCGGCAGGCGATAGGGCAGCATTTATCTGAAATGTCGTTGGTGCATCGGGATTTGCATCGGGCGAATGCGGTGTTGGTGCAGAGTCAAACTATGTCGGTGTGGCGGATTGCGGTTACGGGGGTGTTGGGGGTTGTGGGGGTGATTCCGGCGGGGTTAGCGGTGTTTGAGGCGATTGGGGTGCGGGCTTTTGAGGTGGGGGTGCATCCTGTATTGGTTTTGGGCGGGTTATTTTTGAGTGCCGGTGCGGTTGCGTTCAAGTTTATTTCGGAGAAATCGAATGCGGGCAAGTTGAAACAGAATCAGCGTCAACTGAATGGATTGATTGTACAAATGAATCATGCGAAGCAGGAAGTTGCGGAGATTGATGCGCGGTTTCCTGATTTAGTTTCAAGCTCTGTTGAATTGCGTAATAGGGAGTTGCAAGCGGAATTGCAAATGTTGGAGAAACTTTTAACGATTGAGAGTCAATATCAGGAGTCGAGTGGTCAACTGAAAAAGTTGGAGATGCGTTTGCAGCGTTGTAGGGAGTTGCAAGCGGCGGCGGTGAAGCGTTGGCAAGAGTGGTTGAAGTCGGCGGGGTTGCCGGCGGATTGGATTCCGGCGAGGGTTAGGGAGTTAGTTGAACATAGTGATGCGGCGGATGATTTACAGCGTGAGTTGGAGCGGCTTAGGTTATTGCGGGAGCAGCGTGTAAGTGATTTGCGGGCAATTACGGACAGGATTGATCGTATGATTAGTGGGGCGGGGTTGGTGTTTTCTGATGGGGTGACTTACGTTGAGATTTTGAGAAACATAAAATCTATGTTGGAGGCGAATGAGGTTGCGGCGGCGGGGCGGAGTAAATTGAAGATGGGGTTGAGGTCTTTTGGAAAGCGGCGTAGGGATGTGGCGGGGCGGTTGAGGGAGGTACGGGGGGCAATTGCGGATTTGGTTCGTCAATTTGGCGTTAAGAGTGTTGAAGGTATATATGAGTTGGGCAAGCGGCATCAAAGGCATCGGCGGTTGTTGCATCAGGAGCAGATTATACAACGTGAGATTGATGCGGCGATAGGCAATTTTTGTTTGGAGAGTGTGATTGCGGATATTTTGGATCCGAGAGTTGAACGCAAGATGAGAAGTGAAATTGCACAAGCGGAAAAAATGAATGGAGGGGGGATTGAAATGGTCAACGAGGGTAATGAGAGCGGCGGTTCTGAAATTATTGTAACGGAAGGTGATAATACGAGACTGGGAGGTGAATTTATTGACGGTGTGGATTTTATTGGGGAAGGCGGAGGCGGGGATAATGGCGGAGAGGGGAAATTATTGACGCTGGAGGAGTTATTGGGGGTAGTTTCGGGCAGGATTGAAGGTCAAGTTGCCAAGTTGCGCGGGGAAATTGAGACGCGGGGCAAGTTGCGGGATCAACTTAAATTGATGGCGGATGATAAGACTTTTTACCGCAAGCGGCGTGAGCTGGCGGTAATTGAGGAGAGGATTAGTTTATTGAAGGTTGACTGGCAAGTGTATTCGGTTTGTTGTCTTATGTTGGATTTAATTCGTGAGAGTTACGAGCGCGAGAGGCAACCTAAGACGCTTGCGGAAGCTTCGGAGTTATTGAAGAAGCTTACGGAGGGGAAGTATGTGCGTATATGGGTTCCTCTTGGGGAGAGGGTTTTGATGGTTGATGATGTGTTGGGGAATACTTGTGATGTTGGTTGGATTTCGCGGGGGACGCGTGAGTTACTTTTTATTGCGTTGAGGTTGGCGTTGGCGAACGCTTTTGCGCAACATGGTTCGGTGTTACCGATTATTCTTGACGATGTGCTGGTTAATTTTGATGCCAAGCGATCAAGGGCTATGGCAAAATTGTTATTGGAATATGCAAAATCTGGGAGGCAGATATTTGTTTTTACGTGTCATGAGCATGTTTGCAGGATATTTCAAGGGCTGAATGTATTGGTGCGGATTTTACCGACGGCGGGGGAACCTTCGCGGGCGGAGAGGGTGTTGTTACCGAAAGCGATTTTGAGGAAGCGTGAGGCGAAGCGAAGGCAAGAGATTCAGAAAATGGTGAAATCGCAAATTGAGGAAAGGATTCAAAAGGAACTTGCGAAGAGGGAAAATCAAATAAGAGTTGATGAAGCGAGAAAGGCGGAGGTGCAAAGGATGATTTTGCAGATGCAGCAGCAGGCTACGGCGGCGATGTCGGTGGAACAAAATCTAAAAGAGTTGAAAAACGGATAATATGCAATTGAAGGCAAGTAGCGGAATCTTTATTAGACATTTTATCTAATCTAAAAATACATCACCGTAACAAAAAAACTACAACAACAAACCGCCTTTAATTCCTCTGCGACCCCTCCTAACCTCTCCGAAGGAGGGGAATTATTCTCTTTCTTCGGAGGGGTCAGGGGTGGTCTCATACAGGTTAGCGAAAAGGTCTAGTATCTTTAATACTTTCTCCGCAAACAATTCCGCTTGCCGGATCGATTG